>JBBQYN010000194.1:0-5177 GCA_038208655.1 Actinomycetales bacterium | reverse complement strand
CGGATGCCCCGGAACCCGACCCGGTCTCCGGCGTCCTCACCCCCACCGCCACGGTCTACTAGGAGTACACGATGGATCTGCCTACACGCTGGTTCTGGATTATCGCGGCGATGTTCATCGGGTACTTCGTGCTTGACGGCTTCGACTTCGGGGTCGGTATGTCCCTGCCGTTCCTCGGCCGGGACGACACCGACCGTCGCGTGCTCATCAACACCATCGGCCCGGTCTGGGACCTCAACGAAACCTGGCTGATCGTGGCCGGTGCCATGCTCTTCGCCGCGTTCCCGGAGTGGTACGCCACCCTGTTCAGCGGCTTCTACCTGGCCCTGCTGCTGATCCTGCTGGCGCTCATCGTGCGCGGGGTGTCGTTTGAATACCGTCACCAGCGTCCCGAATCGCAGTGGAAGGGCTGGTTCGACCGCATGATCATCGTCGGTTCGGCGGTGCCGGCGTTCCTCTGGGGCGTCGCCTTCGCCAACATCGTGCGCGGCGTGCCGCTGGACTCCGGCTTCAATTACACCGGAACGTTCTTCGACCTGCTCAACCCGTACGCCCTGCTCGGTGGCCTCACCACCCTGCTGTTGTTCTTCACCCACGGCGCCGTGTTCGTCACGCTGAAGACGGAGGGCGACATGCGTGCCCGCGCCCGGCGGCTGGCGCTGCGCTCGGGCCTGATCACGATCGTGGTCGCGGCCGTTTTCCTGGTCGTCACGACCTTCGCGTTCGGCACCGTCGCATCCGCCGTACTGTCCGGAGTTGCGGCCGTCACCCTGATCGGGTCGGTCGTGGCGAACGCCCGGGGCGCCGAGCGCACCTCGTTCGGCCTGATGGCACTGACCATCGGCCTCGCCGTGCTGTCCCTGTTCGCGTCGCTGTTCCCGGACGTGATGCCCGCCAGCAACGACATCGCCAACAGCCTCACCATCGCCAACGCGTCGTCGTCGCCGTACACGCTGCAGATCATGAGCTGGACCGCGTTGATCGCTATGCCCGTCATTCTCGGCTACCAGGGCTTCACGTACTGGGTGTTCCGCAAGCGCATCAGCAGAACGCACATTGAGGCCGCCGTACACTGAATACCGTGCGCCCCCTCGACCCCCGTCTGCTTCGCTACGCCTCCGCCGCCCGCTATTTTCTGCTCGGCGGAGCCCTGCTCGGGTTCGCGCAAACCCTGACCAGCATCGCTTTCGCGTGGTTTCTCAGCCAGAGCCTGGTCGGTGCCATCGACGGGCGGCCGGTCGCGGAGCTCGCCGGAATGATCGGTGCCCTGGCCGGCGTCATCGTGGCACGGATGCTGCTGATCTGGCTGCTCGAGGTCGCCGCCAGCCGGGGCGCGGCATCCGTGAAAAGCCAGTTGCGCACCCGGGTGCTGACGGCGCTGGCCCATCGTGGACCCGACTGGGTCGCCACCCGGCAGGGCGCCCGGCTGGCGACCGTCGCCACGACCGGCCTCGACGCGCTGGACAACTACTTCGCCCGCTACCTGCCGCAGCTGATTCTCACGTTCATCGCCACACCGCTCATCGTCGCCGTGATGCTCTGGCAGGACCTGGCCAGCGGAATCACGGTGATCATCGTGCTTCCCCTGATCCCGGTCTTCATGATTTTGATCGGCAAACTGACCCAGGGTGTGCAACGCCAGCAGTGGGACGCCCTGCAACGCCTCGGGGCCGGGTTCCTGGACCTCGTCGGCGGCCTCGGAACGTTGAAGATCTTCGGTCGGGAGGACCGCCAGGCCGCCCGACTGCGCACGATTACTGAGGACTACCGCACCCGCACCATGAAGGTGCTGCGCATCTCGTTCCTCAGCGGTTTCGTGCTGGAACTGGCCGCCAGCCTGTCCGTCGCGCTCGTGGCCGTCTCGGTAGGGCTGCGCCTCGTGGAGGGCAGCCTGGCACTGTCCGTGGGCCTGTTCGTGCTTCTGCTGGCACCGGAAGCGTTCCTGCCGGTGCGCCAGGTCGGCGCCCAGTTCCACGCCGCCGCCGACGGCCTCGCCGCCGCCGAAGAAATCTTCGCGATCCTCGACGAGGAGCCTTCGGGCGCACCCACGGTTCCCGGTCACGCTCCGGCGGCGCCGCGCACTGGAATGCTGCACTGCGCGGCGGTGCGGGTGCCCGGCCGCGGCGACGCCGCACCGATCGACGCTCGTTTTTTGCCCGGGCAGCTCAGCGTACTGACCGGCCCCAGCGGCGTCGGCAAATCCAGCCTGGTCGCGGCGCTGCAGGGCTTCGTCGACTACGAGGGCAGCATCAGCCTGGGCGACGCCCCGGTGCCCCCTGCCGACGACCGGCACTGGCTGGCCTGGGCCGGCCAACGACCCGGCCTGTTCGCGGGCACCATTCAGAGCAACGTCGCCCTCGGCCCGGCATCCGCTTGCCTCGCCCGAGGGATCGACGCTGCCGGCGTGAACGCCGCCGACGTCGAACGGGCCCTCGAGACCGCCGGGGCCGGTGAGCTCGACCCCCTCACCCCCCTCGGCGTCAACGGTGAGGGGCTCTCCGGCGGGCAGGCGCAACGCGTGGCGGTCGCTCGGGCCCTGTACCGGGCCCGGGTCACCGGCTGCCACGTGGTGATCTGCGACGAACCCAGCTCCGCCCTCGACGCGGTCGCGGAGGCCCGCCTGATCGCGGGCCTGCGCAGCCTCGCAGAGGAGGGACGCATCATCATCGTCGTCAGTCACCGTGCCGCGTTCCTCGCCGCCGCCGACCAAGTCATCGAACTGAGAGAACCCGCCCATGTCTGAGTCCGCCCGCGCCGTGCTGCGCCTGGCCCAGCCACCGCTGCGGCGGTTTGCGCCCGGGCTCGCCTCCGGTGTCCTCAGCGCGGCCATGGCCGTCGCGCTGCTGGCGTGCTCCGCGTGGCTGATCACGCGGGCGGCCGAAATGCCCCCGATCCTGTTCCTGTCCCTCGCCGTTGTCGGGGTGCGGGCGTTCGCGCTGGGCCGCAGCACGTTCCGCTATCTGGAACGCGTCGCCAGCCACGACGCCGCGTTCCGCCAGCTGGCCGAACTGCGGCTGGGCGTGTTCAGTCGCATCGTGCCGCTGGCCCCGGCCGGCCTGGCCAGCACTCGCCGCGGCGACCTCCTCAGCCGCCTCGTGCGCGACGTCGACGACCTGCAGGACCTGCCGCTGCGTGTGGTGCAGCCGCTGCTCATCGCGGCTCTCACGGCCGTGCTGAGCGTGGCACTGGTCTGGTACCTGCTGCCGGTCGCCGGAATCAGCCTGCTGATCTGCCTCCTCCTGGCCGGACTGATCGGCACCCTGATCACCACGGCCGTCGCCGCCCGCTCGGAAAGGCAGCTTGCCCCGCTGCGCGGTGAGCTGGCCAATGACGTGCTCGAAGTGGTGGAAAACCTCGACGTGCTCACTGCCTTCGGCGCTCTCGACGGACGGCTGGCGGGCCTGGCCCGAGCCGACGACCGGCTGCGCCGCGCGGCCCTGCGCCGCAGCCTCGGTGTCGGGCTGCAAAGCGCCGTCACGAGCCTGTTCGCCGGCGCCGCATCGGTTGCCGCGCTGGTCTGGGGCGTTCCGGCGCTCGACAGCACGGGAACCATGACCCAGGGCATCCTCACCGGAGCGACCGGCCTGACCGCGCCGGCCCTCGTCGTGGTGGTGCTGGTGCCGCTGGCCGTGTTCGAGGTGTTCGGCATGGTCCCACTCGCCCTCAGCGCCTGGCGGCAGGTGCGCTCGAGCGCCAACCGGGTCGCCGACGCCGTGCCGGCGGTGTTGCCCGCGCAGATTCCCGCCCCGCACGCGGTTGCAGGCCCCGCCGGCCGGGCTCCCCTCCCCGCCGACCCCGCTTCTGAGCTGCTGCTGGAACTTTCCGATGTGGGCGCCAGTTGGCCAGGCCAGAGCACGCCGGCCGTCGCCGGGGTGTCCCTGCGCCTCGCCCCGGGGGACCGGGTGCACCTCGCCGGCCCGAGCGGTGCGGGCAAGACCACCCTCGCCCAGACGCTCGTGCGGTTTCTGGACTACACCGGCTCCTACCGGTTGGGCGGCGTCGAGGCGCGCACCCTGTCACCGCAGGCAGTGCGCAGCCGGGTAGGACTGTGCGAGCAACGTCCCTGGCTCTTCGACGACAGCATCCGTCAGAACCTGCTCTTCGCCCGCGATACGGCAACGGATGCCGAGCTGCTGGCCGTTCTGGCACGGGTCGGCCTCGCTGACTGGGTGGCTCGGCGTGGGGGACTGGATGCCCGGGTCGGCGAGCGTGGCGCCCTCGTGTCGGGCGGGCAGGCCCAGCGCATCGCCCTGGCCCGGGCGCTGCTGGCCGACTTTCCCATTCTGATCGTGGACGAACCCACCGCCAACGTGGATGCGGACCGCGGCGAACGTCTGGTGCGGGACATCCTCACACTCGCCGCGCAAGACCGGCGTGCCGTGCTGCTGATCTCGCACACTCCGGTTCCCGAGGACCTCATCACGGCGCGGGTCACCCTGTTCCCCACCGCCGCGATCCACGGCTGACCCGAGCCCGCCCGAACACAAGCGCCGCTCGTGCTCGACAAGCGCGACCCGGCTCGTTGGTCGAGCATCGACACCGCCATAACACCGGTGTGACCCAGCTCGTTGGTCGAGCCTGTCGAGACCGCCAGAAACGCGAGCTGTTCGATCAGCGTGACCGAGCTCGTTGGTCGAGCCTGTCGAGACCGCCATATGACCAACGCGAGCTGTTCGATCAGCGTGACCGACGGACGTGGCGCTTCGACCGGCCGGTCGGCCGGCGCCCTCGTCGCTGCCGAGCGAGACGACAGTGTCAGTGGATGCTGATTGACTCTTCTCATGACCACCATCGACGGTGTACTCAACGACATGACCGGTCTTCTTGACCGGTTCCCGCTCACCCCGGCCGTGTTTGCCGGGCTGCCCGATGACGATTCCGAGGCCGCCTTCCGTGCGCTCAGCCTCGTGCACCGCCGCCTCACCACGACCCTGGCGGTCTCGGCGGCGAATATCGAACGGCGTTCCCGGTACACGGCCGGCCGTGACGGCCTGGCCCGCCGCAAGGGTTACACCAACGCCGAGGCCATGCTGCAAGACCTCAGCGGCGGAGGCGGCACCTCGAGAATCGAGGCCCGCACCCTCATCGAAGCCGGCACCATCCAGCACGTCGTGAACGGCGTCGGCGCACAGGTCGACAGCTCCGCACCCGGAGTGCCGTCCTACGTCGTGCAGTAC
>JBBQYN010000193.1:0-5190 GCA_038208655.1 Actinomycetales bacterium | reverse complement strand
GCCGATGACCACGTTGGTGATGGCCTGGATGCGCAGGATCGCGTACAGCGCGACGGCCAGCAGCACCCCGCTCATCAGCCCCGAGACGGGCGCGGGCGCCTGGCTGTGGGCATCGGGCAGCCAGCTGTGCATGGGGGCGAGACCGCTCTTAGTGGCGAAGCCGAGCACCGCGAGGGCGCCGCCGGCCGTGATCAGTGCCGGATCCAGGCCCAGTCCGGGCTGGCTGAGCAGCTGCCACGACAGCGTGGGGTCGCCGGTCTCCCGGGAAGCCGCGTAGATCAACACGATGCCCAGCAGGGCGATGGCCACGCCGACGGAACCGAGCACAACGTACTTCCACGCCGCTTCGAGAGAGCTGCGGGTGCGGTGATGGCCGACCAGGAACGCCGTCGTGATGGTGGTGGCCTCGATGGCCACCCACATGATGCCGATGCTGTCCGCCAACACGGCCAGGCTCATTGCGGCCAGGAACAGCGAGATGAGAGCTTCGTAGACGCCGGCGCTCTGGGCGCGTCCGGCCGCGGCGCTGCTGAGGCCACCCCAGGTGGACACCAGGCCCACGGCGCCGACGACGCTGAGCATGTACGCGGACAGGGCATCCGCGCGCAGCAGGCCGCCGGCGGCGGTCAGGGCGCCGTCGCTGAGGACCGCGCTCACAAGCACGATGCCGGAACCCAGCACGAACAGGCTGGAGCCGAGGCCGAGAAAACGGCGGGCCGGGCTGGAGCCCAGCGCGAGGCCGAGCACGGCCAGCACGAGCGGCCCCACCAGGGGCGTGAACAGGGCAAATTCCATTAGTCGTGCAGCTCTCTGAGTAGATCCACGTCGGTGCCGCCGAACTTGGTGCGCATGCGGCCGGCGAACACGTGCAGAATCAGCACGACGAGCAAAACATCGAGGGACACCGCGAATTCCACCAGCAGGGGCACGCCGCCGCTGGTGAGAAAGGCGACTGTCGCGATGCCGTTGTCGAGCAGCAGAAAGCCGATCAGCTGGGAGCGGGCGCGGCGCCGGGTGATGAGTAGCAGAAACCCGATCAGCACCATGGCCAGCCCGATCGGCACGGCGTGCGAGGTGACGCTCCCGCCGAGCCCCACGAGCTGGCTCACGACCACGTAGCTGAGGATGGTCAGCAGGGTCACCACGAGAAGCCCGGCGGTGGGGTTCAGTCGGGGCGACTCCTGAATGTGTCGCACGTCGGCCTTGGACTGGTGTGCAAGCACCCAGGGCAGACCCACGCCCTTCACCGTCACGATGAGCAGCGCCACCAGCAGCAGCTCGGCTTCCTGCTCCTGCACGCCGATTACGGCCACGAGCGCCGCGAGGGCCACGCCCTGCGCGCCGAGCAGCCGAATCGAGGCGAGCAGCGAATGCCGCCACACCATGAGCGCGCTCGTGAGAAGCAGGGCGCCGGTGCACAGGCCGACCAACTGGGCGTAAATACTGTCAAACACGGATGCTCCTAAGCGACCAGGTACGAGGCGGTCACGGCGAGAAAAGCGAGGGCGAACGAACCGGCGAGCAGTTCGGGAACCTGGAAGAGGCGCACCTTGGCGAGGAAAACCTCGCCGACGCTGAGGAGTACCCCGAGCAGCAGCACCTTCACGACGATGGCACCGACGCCCACGAGCACGCCGAGCACGGTGAACTCGGTGGCCACACCCCACGGCGCGGCGAGGTTGGCCACCAGGCCGAGCAGCGCAGCCAGCTTCAGCCAGCCGCCCACCTCCAGCCAGGCCAGGTCGCGGCCCGACGCTTCGAGCGTCATCGCTTCGTGCAGCATGGTCAGTTCCAGGTGGGTGCCGGGGTTGTCCACCGGCAGCCGGCCCGTTTCCGCCATGATCGCGATGATCAGCGCCACCAGCGCGAGCAAGCTCACCGGGGAGATGATGATGCCCGGATCATCCAGCCGGCTGCCCACGATGCGCGACAGCGTGCTGGTTCCGGCGGGGATGGACAGGGCGTAGACGCTCAGCAGCAGGGTGGGTTCCACGAGCGCGGCGACGGTCATGTGCCGGCTGGAGCCCATGCCACCGAACGCGGTACCGGCGTCCAGACCCACCAAGGCCAGGGCGACCACCCCGATCAGCATCACCGACACGATCACGAACAGGTCACTGGGCAGAGCGGCGACGCTGATCGTGCCTACCAGTGGCAGCAGCACCACGAGCACCAGGCTGGAGACGACGAGCGCCAACGGACCGGCAGTCAGCATCCAGCCGCTGTCGGCGGCGCGCACTGGGTTCTTGGCCAGCAGCTTGCGCAGGTCGCGCCACGGCTGCAGTACACCGGCGCCGCGGCGCCCCTCGATGCGGGCGCGCACCTGACGGATCAGGCCCACCAGCACCGGCGCCAGGGCGACGAACACCACGACCTGCACGAGGGCGATGACCACGGCGGGCAGGACCTCGGCGGTCACGTCAGTGGCGGTCACGTCCGTCAGCACGTTCACAGGGACACCGCAATCAGCACGATCAGAAAAGCGACAAAGGAATAGGTGAGGTAGCGGTGAATGCTGCCGTTGGCGATCTGGCGCACCGCGATTCCGAAGCGCTGCACCAGCTGCAGCACCGGCCGGTAGAACCGGGTCTCGAACACGTCCGAGACGCTCTGCTGCACCGTGACGCGTTCCACCAGGTAGCGGGACTCTCCGGCGTGGGTGACCTGCACGTCCCGGGTCGGCTTCAGCACGTCGTCGAAGACCCGCACGAGCGGTTCCGCGTAGCTCGTGGCGGTGTACTGCATGCGCGGGCGGGCGCGGGAACCGCCGCCGCCCCAGGGCAGCTCGCTGATGCGGGCCGGGTGCCGCCGGGCCGACACCAGCATCGCCACCAGCACCGGGATTCCCACGACGGCGGCGAGCACGGTGAGCAGCAGCGGGTCGAGCACCGCGTTGATGCCGGGCACGCCGACACCGGCCAGGCCCACGACCTGCACGGTGCCCGAACCGTCGGGCACGGCGGCGGCGACAGCCTGCGCGATCGGACCGGGCACGAGGCCCAGGGTGAGCACCGTGAGGGCGCCGAGGCCGAGCGCGAGGCGCATCAGGCCGGGCACATCCCGGGCTTCGGAGGCCGGGGCCGATCGCGGACGGGCGAGAAAGGCGATGCCGTAGGCCTTCACGAAGGTGAGCAGGGCCAGTCCGGCGGTGAGAGCGATCACGGCCACGGCCAGGGGCATGGCGACGGATGCCGCGACGGACGCATCACCCTGCAGCCGGCCGCCGTTCACGAGCGACTGCAACAGCATCCACTCGGCCACGAAACCGCTCGTGATGGGCAGGGCTGCGGCGCCCATCGCCCCGATCCCGAAGGCTGCCGCGGTGAACGGCATGCGCCGGCCGAGGCCGCCGAGCCGGTCGAGGTTGCGTTCCCCAGTGCTGTGGATGATTGCGCCGGCGCCGAGGAACAGAGTGGCCTTGAACGCGGCGTGGCTGACGGCGAGGAGAATGGCCGCGACGAGCGCGGCATCCGCTGCCCCGGTGGCGCCGGAGGTGCGCAGCAGCATGCTCGCGCCGAGCCCGAGAAAGATCAGGCCCATGTTCTCGGTGGTGGAGTAGGCCAGCAGCACCTTGAGGTCGCTCGCGACGGAGGCCTGCAGAATGCCGTACAGCGCCGAGACGCCGCCGAGCACCATGATCACAATGCCCCACCAGGCCGGGGCTTCGGGCAGCAGCCGCACACACACCAGCAGGGCGCCGTAGACACCGATCTTGACCATGGCGCCGCTCATCGCGGCGCTGACATGGCTGGGCGCTTCCGGCAGCACCCGCGGAACCCAGACGTGCAGCGGCACCAGTTCGGCCTTGCCGCCGAACCCCAGGATGAACAAGACGAACGCGAGGTTCGCGGCCGCCGAGCCGGGCTCGAGGCTGCCGGCAGCGCTGAAGCTGGTGCCGCCGGTCGCGGCGGCGAGCACGGCGAAACCGGCCAGGATGAAGAAGAAGCTCAGTTGGCTCATCGCCGAATACCAGATGCCGGCCGAGGAGACGGATGCCCGGGTGGCGTGGTCGGCCAGCAGCAGCACCGTGGACCCCAGCGTCATGATCTCCCACGCCAGCAGGAATGAGACGGAGTCGGCGGCCGCCGGCACGAGCTGCATTCCCACGAGGAAGACCGGCATCGCCGCCCAGGCGGTGCGGCTGGCGGCGGGGCCGCGAGCCGAGCTCATGCCGAACAGGCACACGATCAGGCCCACGGCCGAGACGACGGCCATGAAGAGCCCGCCGAGCCGGTCGGGGGACAGGGTGAGGGCATCCATCGGCAGCACGGTGTCGAGGGAGAGGCTGCCGGGGGCGCCGAGCAGCGCGGCGATGCCGGTCGCCAGCCCGGTGGCGGCGAGGGCGGCGCTGATCACGCCCACGGTGAGGCTGCGGCGCGCCGGGCTGACCAGCAGCGCGGCGGCGACCGCCACGACGGCGAGCAGCAGCTGCAGGCCGAGGCCCGCTTGGATGAGGCCCGCGTCGATGGCGCTCATCGGCCGGTCAGCTGTCGCAGGGCGGCCACGATCGCGGCCGGTTCCGGGGGGCTGCCGGGCACGTGGATGTCGATGTGCACGAAGTCGCTCAGCGGGCCGGCGAGGCCGTAGCCGCCGCGGGCGGCGCCGCCGTCAAGGGCGCAGTCGCCGACGGCGATCACGAAGCGGGGCGTGGGGGTGGCCTCGATGGTGCGACGCAGCGGTTCGGCCATGTTGCGGCTGACCGATCCGGTGATCAGCAGCACGTCGGCGTGCCGGGGCGAAGGCACCAGGCGGGCGCCGTAGCGTTCCACGTCATAGACCGGGCCGAACGCCGCGGTCACTTCGAGGGCGCAGTCGTTGCAGCCGCCGGCGTTGATATACCGCACCTGCACGCTGCCTCCGAGCACCTCGGACCCGGCGAAGCGGGCGGGTTTGGCGGGGGCGGGTTCCGCGATGTGATGGCCGCGGCGGATCAGAGTGGCCAATCTCAGAACACTCATTTAAAGACTTCCCATTACTTCTTTATATCTCTATATGAAGAATTTAGCAAATAGATTCTTGCTGACGATCGACAGCCTGCCCGGGCTCAGGGTGTGACTTCTCGCCGGGTCGCCGCGCCACATCCGCGTGCGAGTGGCGGTGAGCGCGGGATGCCCCCGGTCAGTGCGTGTCGTGCGGCACGGTCGTGGCGCGGTCCAGCAGCGGGGTGAGTCGAAACGGAATCACCTCGCC
>JBBQYN010000192.1:0-5262 GCA_038208655.1 Actinomycetales bacterium | reverse complement strand
GCGCCGACCGCACCACCCTGCTCAACGCCATCGAAGCCACCCTGACCCAGGCGGGCGCCGCCCCGTCGACCAGCCTGGCCAAAATCGCCCGCGCTCTAGGCTCGGGCTCGGCGTCGACGGCCGCCTCGGCCGCCTCGTCGGGATCGAAGCGAGGTATTCCGGCCGGCAGCGCGGCGGCCGTGATCGCCACGCTGGCGCACCAGCACGCGGTACTGGTCGCCGCCGACCCGGCCGTGCGATCGGGTCAGCCCGGGGCCGTGCGTCGGATGCTGCCGGCCGTTCGGCGGCTGCGGAACATTCTCGACGTCTATGCGCACGTGGTCGGCGCCGACACCGCGCACGGCATCGTCATTGACCTCACCGCGCTGAGCGCCGTGCTCACCGACGTGCGGAGGGCTGAGCGCCGCCAACGCCGCCTGCGGCGAGCGCTGGCGGCAGTGCCGCCGCTGACGGCGCTGCCGCCGGGCGAACAGGTCGAGGCCGCGCGGCACCGGCTCACCGAGGCCGCCGAGACCGATCGCCGGGCGGCGCAGGCCCGACTGGTCGACCTGCTCACCACCCGTCAGTACTACGGTCTGCTCGACGACCTCGACCGGCTCCTCACGGCACCGCCCGCACCGCGCCGACCCTCCAGCAAGGCGGTCCGGACGGCCCTGCGCGCGGGCGCGGCCCGGCTGCGCGACAGCGTGGCGGCGCTCGACACGGACGGCGCCCCCGCGGCGGCCGTCGTCGCGCAACGCCTGCGCCACGCTGCAGACGCCGCCGTCGGCCCGGACGCCGCCGCAGGCGCAACGAAACCGTACCGCCGGCTGGCCGCGGCCGCGCGCCGCGCCGAACGGGCGCTCGATTCCGCCGTCGAACCCCACGACCTCATCGACTGGCTCGACGACCGCGCCGGTCGGCAGCCCGTCGACGGCGGCGATCCCGACACCAGCAGGGTGCCGCTGGCCCTGCTGACCGGCGTGCTGATCGGTCAGCTCGCCGGCCGCGCCGAGTGCGCCGACGCCCACCACCGCGCGGACGCGGCCGCGCTGACCGACGCGGTGCACCGCTGTCGCGCTCACGCGCGAAAAATCTGAGGCTCGCTGTGACCGCCCCGCAGCCCACCCCGCAGCCCACCCCGCAGCCCACCCCGCCGCCCGCTCCGACCGGCGTCGCACCCGCAGACACCCGGCGCCAGGTCGTGGTGCTGGGCAGCGCGGTGCTGGGCCTGGCCGGGGCCTTCGTCGGCTCGGGCGCTGCCGGAGGCACCCCCATCCCGAACGCCTCTGGCGGTGCCCTCGCCGCCGACGCCACCCTCATCGCGCCCGGCGGGCCGGCCTTCGCGATCTGGACCCCGATCTATCTCGGCCTGCTCGGCTACTCCCTCTGGCAGGCACTTCCCGCGCAGAAAACGGATGCCCGCCAGCGCCAGCTGGGCTACCCGGTGGCCCTGTCGCTGCTGCTGAACGCCGCCTGGATTCTCAGCGTGCAGTTCGACCTGCTCGCCCTGAGCGTTCCAGTGATCGTGGTGCTGCTCGTGGTGCTCGTGCAGGCCTTTCGCATCACCCTGGCCTCACGGCCGAAGAATCGGCTGGAGGCGGTGCTCGCCGACGGTGCCCTCGGCCTGTATCTGGGCTGGGTGTGCGTGGCGACCGCCGCAAACGTGACCGCGGTGCTCGTGGCCGCCGGTTTTCGCGGCGGGGGTCTCTCCGCTGACCTGTGGGCGGTCGTCGTTCTGGTCGTGGCCGGCGCGGTGGGCGTGTTCCTCGCCTCCTACGGCGGTGGCCGGGTCACCCCGAGCCTGGCGCTGGGTTGGGGGCTCGGCTGGGTGGCTGTGGCCCGTTTCACCGGCCCCCTGTTCTCCGCACCGGCCGCTGTCACCGCTGCCGCGATGGTCGTGCTGATCGGGGTCGCCACGGTCGTGGTGCAGGCCCGGGCGCGCTCCCGCCGCAGGGCCTTCGCGCTGAGCCCCGAATTGTCCTAGCCCCGACCTGTCCTGAGCATTGACCTACCCGGAGCCCTGACCTACCCGGAGCCCCGACCAGTGCTGACGCCCGCACGGGGGACGGCCGGTACGCTGGGGGTACCGGCCGCGTTGATCGCGTTGCCGCCCGAGACCACACGAAAGCGGGCCCCCATGGACCTCGACTGGCAAGTCAACGGCCTACCGCTGCACGTGCTCTTCATCCACTTCGTGGTGATCGTGGTTCCGCTGGCGGCTCTGCTCACGGTGCTGGTGGCGGCCTGGCCGGCCGCTCGCCGCCGCATCGGCATCGTGGCGCCCGTCGTGGCCCTGGCCGCGGTGATCTCGATTCCGATCACCGTGGAAGCCGGTGAATGGCTCGAAGAACGCGTCGCGCAGACGCCGTTGCTGGAAGAACACGCCGACATGGGCGAGACCCTGTTGCCCTGGGTGGTCGGCCTGTTCCTGATCGCCCTCGCGCAGTGGGCCTGGTTTCGCTTCGTGCCGGACCCGGGAGGTCAGCTTTTAGGAACCGGCGCGACTGAGGCCACGGCAATTCTCAGTCCGGCAGCCCGCCGCGTGGTGTCGGCCCTGATCGCGATCATCGCCGTGACCCTGAGCATCGGATCGACAGTCTCGGTCGTGCTCATTGGTGAGTCGGGTGTGCGCTCGGTCTGGCTGAACAGCTTCCAATAACCTTCGACCGGCAATCGGGCCCCGGGTTACGGGGCCCGATTGCACCTAGGAACGGCGCGGCGGCTGTGGCTTCTGTACCGCGAACTCGCCGCCGACGCGACCGCCGTGCGGGCGACCGTGATCGGCGAATTCCTCACGGAAATAGGCCATGCGCCACGGACCCATTTCGATGCGTGCCCCGGTGCGCAGAATTTGACCGCGACCCCGGCCGGGCCCGCTGTCTTCAGACTCCCGCACACTGCCCGAGTAGTCCCCGAGCGGGTAGAGCACGTACTCGTCGTTCTCGTCGTGGCGAATTTCCGCATGCACCGGTTTCAGGCCGTCCAACTGCAGGCTGACTTCGGCGCCGGATCCGATGGTCGTCGTTCCGGGGAGCAGGTTGAATTCCCGCGGCATCTGACCGTTCCAATTCTCGGAACCCACCACGAAGATCAGCCGGGGGCGGCCGCTCCCCGGGGTGTAGTGCGTCGTGGTGACGCGGCGACGGTTCTTGCGGTCCAGCGTCGGCACGAGGGGAAACAACGTCGACGGCGGCATCGGCACGGCGACGGGCGCGGCCGCCGCACGGCTGCGCCCGAGGAACAGCGGCGCGAGCGCCGATGCCGACCCGAGCGAAATATGCGGTGACTTGGTCACGATGCGCTGCAGCAGCGGAGCATCCACGTCACCGATCCGGGCGATCAGGCCGCCCGGTCCGGTGAGCGTGACGGTGAGGCCCTTGGAGGCCAGTTCGTCAGCGATGCCCCGAACCTGCCCGAGGTCCATGGAGCGACCCTGCGCCAACAGCGCGGGGTCACTCGTGTAGATCTGCACCTCGGTGCCGTCGGCCGTGATCGTGCCCTGCATCTGTTCGTCGGAATCGTTCGCCGCTCCCGGTTCGAACAGGGAGAACGCCAGATCGATGTGCAGACGGATGCCCCCGATCGCGGTGCCGTTCGGTGCCTTGCTGGGCGTCATCTTACTGGCGGTGCGGATCGGAGCCGACGCTGGTGGCGTCGCTCGTGGTCACGCGCAGAGTTCCGTTGAACTTCCAGGTGGCACGGGGCGCGTCGGGCCCGATGTCACGCGGAACCTCCACGTTCATGTCGATGAAGCTGTAGTTGATCGCGGCCCCCTTACCGGTGAGGTACGACCACATTTCCTGGCCAAGGTCGGTCCAGTCGCGAATACTGCGCTCTTCGGCGTCGGGCGTGCTGTCATTGTTGCCGAGATAATTCTGGTGTTCGGTCACAGTGGGTTCCTCTTCACTCGCTCGGGATGTCGACCAAACTCACGGCGCACGTGCCCGGAATCCCGGTGCACGCAAACCGCATCGTCGCGTCGTCTGCTAATTACCTTAGCTACTATGGGGGTACTCCGTTAGATCGAAAACTCTTTTCGTATAACGGGATGAACCCCCGTTGGAGGCGCGTCTGTTCCTGCTTGAACCCGACACCGTGGTCTACTCGGCGAGCGACCTCTCGGCCGCCGCCGCGTGCGAGTGGGCTCTGATGCGGCGACTCGACGCGAAGCTCGGGCGGATTGCGGCCAGCCCCGAACCTCCCGACGCCATGCTGGAGCGCACCGCCGTGCTGGGGGACCGCCACGAACTGCTCATGCTGGAGCGCCTGCGTCACTCCCACACGGTGGTCGAGATTACCCGGCCGGCCATCAGCGAGATTGCCCACGCCGTGCAGCAGAGCGAGCAGGCCCTGCGGTCGGGCGCCGACGTGGTGTTTCAGGCGGCCTTCTTCGACGGGCGTTTTCTGGGGTACGCGGACTTCATCATCCGTTCTGATGACGCCGACGCCGAGCCGAGCTACGAGGTGTATGACACCAAGCTGGCCCGATCAGCGAAGATCACCGCGCTCCTGCAACTGGCCGCGTACAGCGAGCAGCTGCAGAACATGGGGATCCGCACCGGTGAGCGGGTGCATCTGGTGCTCGGCGACGGCCGCACCAGTTCGCACCGGCTGCAGGACATTTTGCCGGTCTACCGCCGTCGCCGGGCCCGACTGCAGGGCATGATCGACGGTCGCCTCATCGACCCGGCCGCGACCGCGTGGAACGACCCCCGCTACGCCGCCTGCGGACGCTGCACGCTCTGCGAGGAACAGGTGCAGGCGCACCGCGACGTGCTGCTGGTGGCAAACCTTCGCCTTGGCCAGCGCGACCGGCTGCGGGCCGCCGGCATCGACAGCATCGACCGGCTCGCCGCCGTCGGCACGGCGCCCACGTCGGTGCCCGGCATCAGCGACAGCACCCTCGCCGCGCTCGGCCAACAGGCCCAGCTGCAGCTGGCCTCCGCTCCGCACCATCCGGAGTGGCGGGTGATCGACCCGGCCGTACTCGCCGCGCTGCCCGCCGCCGATGCCGGTGACATCTTCTTCGACTTCGAGGGAGACCCCCTCTACCAGGAGGGCGAGACGTACGAGGAGGGTGAGCCGGCCGTGGTCTGGGGCCTCGACTACCTCTTCGGTCTCGTCGAACCCGACGGCCGGTTCGTGCCGTTCTGGGCTCACGACCATGCCCAGGAGCGCCAGGCCCTGATCGACTTTCTGGCCTATGTCGACGAACGCCGGCAACGCCACCCGAACCTGCACATCTACCACTACGCCCCCTACGAACGCACCCACCTGCTT
>JBBQYN010000191.1:0-5262 GCA_038208655.1 Actinomycetales bacterium | reverse complement strand
ACCGCAGCCGCGTTCTTCGCCCTCACCCTGTCCGTTCGCTCGGTTCAGGGAATGTGGCTACGGTTGAGATCATGAAGAGAAACACTTGGCAACGAGAGGCCGTGCGCGGCGCGCTCGACGCGAGTGAGGGTTTCGTCAGCGCCCAGGGGCTGCACTCCGCCCTGCACGCGAGCGGATCACCGATCGGACTGGCCACGGTGTACCGTGCGCTGGCCGATCTCGCCGAGGGCGGCGACGCTGACTCCCTGCAGTCGCCCGACGGCGAGAGCCTGTACCGTGCCTGCAGCACCAACGAGCACCACCACCACCTGATCTGCCGTAACTGCGGCCTCACCGTGGAAATCGAAGCGGATGCCGTGGAAACCTGGGCCAAGAACGTCGCCGCGGAACACGGCTTCAGCCGTGCCGCGCACGTCGTGGACGTCTTCGGATACTGCGCCACCTGCACCGCCGCGGGGTTCGGCACGTCCTGACGGATTTGCACCGTCTGCCCGGTGCGCGTAGTGTGGGATGCTGCTGCGCCTCTGGCGTGCATTGCGGGTCTGAGGAGTGCGTTTTCGAACGCGGTCATGACACCCGCCGACAAGAAATCTTGGGAAGGGCACTCGCCCTTCGGTAATGGAGGAAACCATGGCATCTGTATGCCAGGTGACCGGAGCTGTTCCCGGCTTCGGACACAACATTTCGCACTCGCACCGGCGCACCAAGCGTCGTTTCGACCCGAACGTTCAGAAGAAGACGTACTACGTACCGTCTCTTCGTCGCAAGGTCACGCTGACCTTGTCCGCAAAGGGCATCAAGGTTATTGATGCTCGTGGTATCGAGTCCGTCGTCAAGGACGTTCTCGCTCGTGGGGTGAAGATCTAATGGCTAAGGCACATGACGTCCGTCCGATCATCAAGCTGCGTTCCACTGCGGGAACCGGTTACACCTATGTAACCAAGAAGAACCGCCGCAACAACCCCGACCGTATGGTGCTCAAGAAGTACGACCCGGTCATTCGCAAGCACGTTGACTTCCGTGAGGAGCGCTAAAAATGGCGAAGAAGAGCATGATTGCCAAGAATGACCAGCGTAAGGTCATCGTCGAACGCTACGCCGCAAAGCGCCTGGAGCTGAAGAAGGCCCTCGTTGACCCGGCCGGCACCGACGAGTCCCGCGAAGCGGCTCGTAAGGGCCTGCAGAAGTTGCCCCGCAACGCGAGCCCGGTGCGCCTGCGCAACCGTGACGCGGTTGACGGTCGCCCCCGTGGCCACCTCAGCAAGTTCGGTATCTCCCGCGTGCGTTTTCGCGACATGGCTCACCGTGGCGAACTGCCCGGCATCACCAAGTCCAGCTGGTAATACCCGCGAACTGATCGCCTAGAGCGATCACCCCGCATTCGAGAGGATGCCGACTTCGGTCGGCATCCTCTTTTTTTGACTCGGCGGCTTTCGCGTACAGCGCAAATGCTTCCGAATCCCCCCAGAAAACGCGCGAAACAGGCCCGAAATCCGCGTAATCCTGCGGATGTCTGTTAGATTCAACGCGGTCGAACAGACCACGGAAGCGGCCCGTCAGGGTCGCCCGCATCACAAATCGCTGTTTACACAGACGAAGGTCCGAGGAGGACACTCAATGGCTGACAAGTCGCTGAACAAGACCGAGCTCGTTGCCAAGGTTGCCGCTGACTCCGGACAGAGCCAGGCCGCCGTTGACGGCGTGCTGAACGCATTCTTTGCAACTCTCGCCGACACCGTTGCAAACGACGGCAAGGTCACCATCCCGGGATGGCTCGGAGTCGAGCGCACCGCGACCGCCGCGCGCACCGGCCGTAACCCGCAGACCGGCGAAGAAATCGCCATCGCTGCCGGCCACCGCGTCAAGCTGACCGCCGGAAGCAAGCTCAAGGCTGCCGCCAAGTAGCTTTCAGAACCACGTGAAGGGGCCCCGACTTTATCGGGGCCCCTTTTCTGCGCCCGGCTGGGAACCTGCCCCGCCCCCGGCCGAGAGGCCCCCGCGGTGCGCCGCGGCGGTTAAGATTGAGGCGTGCCTCGTCTCGTGCGTCTGATCGGACCGGCAGCCCTGCTGCTGGCCGCTGTGCTGTCCACCCTTGTCGCCCTCGCATACGGGGGCGGCGCATCCGCTCAACTGCTCGCCGACCCTGGCCCGGTGGTGCGCTGGGGGCTGCCGCTGGCGAAGATGCTCGTGAACATCAGCGCGGCCGGGACCATTGGTGCCCTCGTACTGGCCCTGTTCGCACTCAGCCCGAAGGAACGCGAGTTCGGAGTCGCCCTCGACTTCGCCTCCGCCTCCGCGGCCGTGTTCGCCGTGGCCAGCGCCACGACCGGCTTCTTCACCTTCCTGCTGGTGACCAACGTCACCGTGAGCCTTGACGACAGCTTCAGTGCCACGGCCGGACAGTTCTTCGGCCAGATCGCCATCGGCCAGGCCTGGCTGGCCACCACCCTCATCGCCGCCGGGGTCACCGTGCTGTGCTTCGCGGTGCGCAACCAGACCATGCTGGTGTTCGTCACCGTTCTGGCGCTGACGGCGCTGTTCCCCATGGCCGAGCAAGGCCACTCTGCGGGGGCGGAGGGCCACGACGCGGCCATCACCGCGCTGGGGCTGCACCTGGTCTTCGCCGCGGTCTGGCTCGGCGGGCTGCTCACCCTGATTGTGCTGCGCAACCACTTCGCACCCGGCCGGCTGGTTCAGGTTCTGGGCCGCTACTCCAGCCTGGCCCTGGTCAGTTTCATCGTCGTTGCCGCCTCGGGGTATGTCAGTGCGGAATTGCGCCTGGGCAGCTTCGACAACCTGCTCACCCCCTATGGCATCCTCGTGCTCGTGAAGATCATCGCCCTCGTGGTGCTCGGTGTGTTCGGGGCAATGCAGCGCCGCTTCTTCATCGCGAAGATCCGAGCCCTGACCCGGGTGGAGACGCTCGCCGCCGTCGCCGAGCGGCGGCCGGTCACGTCGGGCGGTGCCCGCGGGGCCCGCGCCGGCCAGGCCGCGCCGGCCCAGGCCGCGCCGGCCCCGATCGAAGCCGGGCCCGGCCGCTGGTTCTGGTGGCTCGTCGTCGTGGAACTCGCCTTCATGGGTATCGCATCGGGCGTCGCTGCTGCTCTGGCCCGCACGGCCACCCCCGTGGAGGAAGTCGTTCCCTCAGACCTGCTGGCATCCACCCCCGCCCAGGTGTTGACCGGGCAGGTGTTGCCTCCCGAACTCACCGTGGCGCGGTATTTCACGGAGTGGGACTTCGACCTTGCCTGGGCGCTGTTCTGCGCCTTCGGCATCTTCTTCTACCTCGCCGGTGTGTGGCGGCTGCGTCGCCGAGGAGACGCTTGGCCGGCCTACCGGGCCCTGCTCTGGGTGCTCGGGCTCGTCGTGCTGTTCTACCTCACCAGCGGTGGCGTGAGCGTCTACGAAACCTACCTCTTCTCAAGCCACATGCTCATGCACATGGCCCTGACCATGCTCGTGCCGTTGCTCCTGGTGCCCGGGGCCCCCGTGACCCTCGCCTCCCGTGCCATCCACAAGCGTCAGGACGGCAGCCGAGGGCCGCGGGAATGGATCCTCCTCGCCGTGCACTCGAAATTCGCCGGCATCGTCGCGAATCCCCTCGTGGCGGCCGGTCTGTTCGCCGGTTCGCTCTACGTGTTCTACTACTCGTCGCTGTTCAGCTGGGCCACGACCGAGCACCTCGGCCACATGTGGATGGTGGTGCACTTCCTGATCACCGGTTACCTGTTCGTGCAGTCCCTGATCGGCATCGACCCGGTGCCCTACCGGCTGCCGTACGCGTTCCGACTGCTGCTGCTGATCGGCACGATGGTGTTCCACGCGTTCTTCGGGCTGGCGCTCATGATGGGCTCCGGGCTGCTGCTCGCGAACTGGTTCGGTGCCATGGGTCGGGACTGGGGAGTGAGCGCGATCGCCGACCAGCAACTCGGCGGCGGCATCGCCTGGGGCGTCGGTGAGATCCCCACCATCGCGTTGGCCGTGATCGTGGCCATTCAGTGGAGCCGCAACGACGAGAAGGTCACCAAGCGCCTCGACCGCAACGCCGACCGCACCAACGAGGCCGAACTGGCCGCCTACAACGACCGCTTCGCCCGGCTCGCCGAGCACGACCGCCAATCCTGACCATCCGTCCGGACCGTCGGGTCAGCGAAGCTGGATGGCCAGGTTGCCGTCGGGCTGCACGGTGGCGCTCAGCCCCATGAAGAACGGCACGGCCTCGTCACGGGTGCTGCGCACACCGTCGAACAGTGACTGCACGTCCACCCGGATGCGGGCCTGCCCGGCGGTCATATCCATCTCGAAGTCATCCGAGGTCGCGTGCAGGAACACGGTGGGATACTCGTCGATGGACCAGTCCGGGGTGCCCAGAATGCGGTCGTTGATCGTGATGCCGAAGGGACAGTTCGACGGCTTGAGCACCTCGTCGGCGCTGCAGGTGTCCAGAAAACTGTTCAGCTCACCCTGCACCTGCGCCGTGAACAGCTCCGTCGGCAGCGCGTTGACGGCAACGTCGGTGGTTCCCGAATGCGACACGGCCACGGTTGTCTCGGCGGCAGCCAGCAACGCCGATTCATGACTGAAATGGTATTCCGTCGGAGCGAAGGCGAGGTAGCTGGCCCTCGTGGAGAACGTGGCCGGGGCATCCGTCGCCGCCTGAGCCCGGGTGTCGAGGTCGAGGCCGTTCACGGTGAACAGGCGTTCCTGCAGCACCGAGACCTGCAGCACCGCGAGCGGACTGGCCTCGAACTTCCAGCTGTTGAAGACACCCGCGAAGGTGCCGGTGCCCTGCACCGAGAACTCCATGCTGGCGCGTTCCGCACCGAGCGTGAACGCGTAGATGACCCGGTGCACGTCGGTGGAAACCTGTTCGTCGGAGACCAGCTCAATATCGGTGAGGGAACCCAGAACGGATGACCTCAGCAGCGTCTCCGAGAGGTCTGCGGGCCGACCGGCCGCAGCCAGCTCGGTGCCGCTGGGAACGACTCCGGGCAGAGCCAGCGCGCCGACGGCGTCATGCCGGGCCAGTGCGTCAAGATACTGTTCGACGAATCCCGCCGCACTGTAGACGGTGCGATTGAGGGAACCGACCGTGGCCAGCAGGCCGCCGACGAGCAGGGCGGCGATCACGACGGTACCGATCACGGCGCGCACGGTGCCACGCCGCACCGCACGAGACCCCGCGGGCCTCCGGGTACGCGTGCGATCGTGCGCGGCGTCTGGAATCTGGCCCCCGGTAGTCACCCCGTTAGCTTACGGGCCC
>JBBQYN010000190.1:0-5276 GCA_038208655.1 Actinomycetales bacterium | reverse complement strand
GTGGGCGATACTGGGTTTGAACCAGTGACCTCTTCCGTGTCAAGGAAGCGCGCTACCACTGCGCCAATCGCCCGGGTTTATTGAGTTGTGTGGGAGTCGAGGTGGGTACGGGATTTGAACCCGTGTACACGGATTTGCAGTCCGTTGCCTCGCCTCTCGGCCAACCCACCGTGGAGGTCCGACGTTGGGAGAGACCTCTCCGAGCGGACGACGAGACTCGAACTCGCGACCTCAACCTTGGCAAGGTTGCGCTCTACCAACTGAGCTACGTCCGCTTGCGACCGAGCAGAGGCTCGGTGCGGTCAGAACAGTAGCCCATGGCCAGACCCGGGCCAAAATGAACCCCGGGCACGCGTGTTCGGCTCCTAGAGTGGGCATATGCGCGCGTGGTTGAACGGCGAATTGCTCTCTGATCCGACCGGCCCGGCGGTCGGTCTCACCGACCACGGGCTCACCGTCGGCGATGGAGTCTTCGAGGCGATCAAGGTGGTCGACGGCCACCCGTTCGCCCTCACCCGCCACCTCGAACGGCTCGCCCGCAGCGCCGCCGGGCTCGGCCTGCCGGCGGTCGACGACATGGCCGTACGCCGCGGGGTGGCCGCCGTGCTGGAGGGTGATCCGCTGGCTCTGGGCCGGATCCGGATCACCTACACCGCCGGTCCGGCACCGCTCGGCTCCGGACGCGTCGACGCGACGCCCACCCTGGTGGTCGTCGCGGCCGAGATGGCGCCGACGGGGGAGACCACGAGCGTGGTGACCGTGCCGTGGCCGCGCAACGAGCGTGGCGCCCTGGCCGGCCTCAAGACCACGTCGTACGCCGAGAACGTGATCGCGCTGGTCAGGGCTGCCGAGGCCGGGGCGACCGAGGCCGTGTTCGCCAACCTGGCCGGCCACCTCTGCGAGGGCACCGGCTCCAACGTCTTCTACGTCGTCGACGGCGAGCTGCGGACCCCGACCCTGGCGAGCGGCTGCCTGGCCGGCGTCACCCGCGCGCTGCTGCTGGAGTGGTTCGGGGGAGTGGAGGTGGACGAGCCGATCGAGGCCGTCAACGCCGCGAGCGAGATCTTCCTGGTGTCGACCACCCGGGACGTGCAGGGAGTGACCCGTTGGAACGACCGGATGCTGCCCGCGCCGGGGCCGGTGACCACGGCGGCGATGGCTCGCTGGCGCGAGCGGGAGCCCGAGCTGCTCGGCGAGTGAGCCTGCGAGCGTTGTCCGAGACACGTAGGCTCCTCGAGGTGACGCGACGCAAGCTGGCCCGCCCGTGAAGGCCGCTGCGCGCCGGGTCGTGCTCGAGACCCTCGGCTGGGTGCTGCTGGTCGTTGGCATCGCGGCGCTGGTTCTTCCCGGGCCTGGCCTGCTCGCGATGTTCGCGGGGCTTGCACTCCTCTCCCAGCAGTACGACTGGGCCGAACGGCGCACCGACCCCGTCAAGCGACGCGCCCTCAAGGCCGCGGCCGACGGTGTCGAGACCTGGCCCCGGATCATCGGCTCGGTGCTCGGGGTGGCGGTGCTGGTGGCCTTGGGGATCCTCTGGATCGTCAAGCCGCCGGCCCCCGACTGGTGGCCGATCTCGGAGACCTGGTGGCTGCCCGGTGGCCTCGGCACCGGCATCACCCAGGTCGGTTCGGCCTTCATCGCCCTGGGTCTCATCGTGTACAGCTATCGCCGGTTCCGCGGCGATCCCGAGGCGGTTCGCGAGCTCGAGTCCCAGCCATGACGCAGGGACCACGCCGGTTACCTACGACGGCCAGGCGACCTGTAGGGTCTGACCCGCTCAGGGCGATTGGCGCAGTGGTAGCGCGCTTCGTTCACACCGAAGAGGTCACTGGTTCGAACCCAGTATCGCCCACCAGCAAGAAATAGCCCCTGACCTGCGGAAACGCAAGATCGGGGGGTCTTCGTCATTGCGGCTTGTGCCGCTTACGTGTCGGACGGTCCCCAATGTTGGGGAACCAGACATGAACTTTCGCCCATTTCGCGCCGGGTCGCTTAGCCTGAACGAACGTCTTTCCATCAGGCTTTGGAGTTGCTCTGTGATGTACGCACGTTCCTGGGTTTCTGCTGTGCTCGCTTGCGCCGTGATGGGCGGGTCATCGGGCCTGGCTCAGGCAGCTGAACCGGCTCACACTGGAGTCGTGTCGAAGAATGCGGCGGACTACACGCCGCAGCTGGTGGCCACGGACACGGTGCCGCGGCCGCGGGTGGATGCGATCACCGCCGACGGTTCAACGACCTACGCCGGTGGCTTGTTCGACAAGGTCACCGCTGGCGGCGTCCCCCATGACCGTTCGAACGTGGTGGCCTTCGAAACGAGTACCGGCAGCATCCGCACCACGTTCGCGCCGACGTTCGACAAGCCGATCCGGGCGGTGGAGAACGCCGCGGACGGCGGCGTATATGTCGGTGGCGATTTCACCAGTGTCAACGGCGTCACGCGGCGCGGGCTGGTCAAGCTGACCAACGCCGGTGAGATCGACACGGCGTTCACTCCTCCCTTCCGCGGTGGGCTGATCTACGACGTTGAGCTGGTCGACGGCCACCTGATCGTCGCCGGAAACGCCGGCAAGAAGCTGATGTCCTTGAACCCCCTCACCGGCAAGGACGACGGCTTCATCAGCAAGTCCATTACGGGGAAAGTGTGCAAGCAGTCCGGGCAGTGCGCGTGGGGAACCACGTCGGTGTACGACTTCACGATCCAAGGCAATCGCCTGGCGGCTGTTGGCAACTTCACCGAGGTGGACGGGCAGGCTCGCAGCAAGTTCTTCATGTTGGACCTCGGCGCACCAGGATCAACGCTCAACTCCTGGTACTACCCCGGGTTCGCGAAGGAGTGCACGTCCACGCACCCTCGCCGGATCGCTTATCTACAGGGCATCGACTTCAACCCGAGCGGCACAGCGTTCAGCGTCGCCGCAACTGGGCAGATCCCGAAGAACCGCCCGGGCGACATCTGGTATCACCGCCTCGGCATCAACAACGAGGCCAACACGACGGTGTGCGACGCGATCGGGCGCTTCAACGTCAGCGACCCGACCACGCCGGCTTGGATCAACTACACCGGTGGCGACTCCATGTGGACGGTCCAGGACACCGGAGCGGCCGTCTACGTGCAAGGTCACTTCAAATGGGTCAACAACCCTGACGGGTACGCGAGCCTCGGAATCGGCGACAAAACGTCAGGCGCACCGGCCGAGCGCCGGTCAGGCATCGCCGCGATCGATCCTCAAAGCGGGCTTGCACTGCCCTGGAACCCCGCCGTGCCCACTAGAATGGGTGGCAAGGCATTGGAAGCCACGCCCAGCGGACTCTGGGTCGGCAGCGACTCGACGAACTTCGGCCCCGAAAAGCACCTAGGACTCGCGTTCGCCCCCCGATAGCCGCGCCCGATCGCCGAGAGGTTGCCGTCGCGACACCCGGGGGACCCGGCGTAAGGCGGGGCGTGGGCGACGTTGACACCTCGGCCTCCGGTCATGTGGTGGCCCACCGCGGGGAGTCGGTTTCGAGTTGGGCGGCGATCGTCTGCCCGGACTGGTGCGCCCTCACGGAGACGTGCGACCCCCGCAGAGTGGAGGACGGCGGGCTATGGCACCAGGGCGCCGTCACGGTGCTCTCAACAGCGGAGCCCGGCGTCTCGGCGCGGCTGGAGTTCTTCGGTTCCGGAGTTCCGCGACGAGTACCCACACCGCTGCAGCGTCGAGGTCTCCGGGGACCTCGACGTGCCGATCGAGCACGCCCGCGCGCTCGGTGAGTACCTGATCGCGATGGCTGACCAGTACGGCGCCGCGCTCGTGACGTGACGAACCGCCCACGGTCTCGGGTCCGTGGGCGGTTCACGACCAGCATGACAGACGACAGGAACACCCCCGGCGAGGTGGGCCGGGGGTGTTCCTGTCTGACCCGAGCCCGCGTCGGCTTTTCCCCCACGTCGGATCACCGGGAGCCGACGGTCCGCCGACCACAAGCCCCGCCATGCTGCCCGAGTATGTCGGGCCAACATCGACGCCGAGACTCAGTCAACGCAGCGCGTAGGTCGCCAACGAGACAGCCATGTAGTGCGCGATAAAGGCCAGGATCGTGAAGGTGTGGAACACCTCATGGAAGCCGAACCACTCAGGCTTGGGATTCGGCTTCTTAAGGCCGTAGACCACGCCACCGAGGGTGTACAGCAGTCCGCCGGCCACGACAAGGCTCAGCGTCGCGATCGCGATCGGGGTGCTCAGCCGATGGGCACCATCGATGAAGTCGGGAATGAAGAAGACGGCAAACCAGCCGAGTCCGATGTAGATCGGCGTGTAGAGCCACCGCGGGGCGCCGGTCCAAAAGACCCGGAAGAGCACTCCGAGGAGCGCGCCGCTCCAGATGCCCGAGAGCAGCCAGACGCGCGCGTTGCCGTGCAGCAACAACATCGCGAAAGCCGTGTAGGTACCGGCGATCAGGATGAAGATGTTCGAGTGATCGAGCCGGCGCAGCAGCGCCCACACGGCTGGCTGCCACGTGCCGAGGTGATAGATCGCTGAGACACCGAACAGCAGCAGGGCGGAGGCAATGAAGACAGCCGAACCGACCTTCGTGCCGGCCGACGGAGACAGCATAATCAGAACGATTCCAGCAACCACCCCGAACGGGAACGACCCTGCGTGGAGCCACCCCCGAAGCCGTGGCTTGAGTTCGGCCATCTTGTCGGCCATCACAACCAGGGCGGCATCGTGGTCGAGGAACTTGCTCACGAGGCCATCATGAGCCTCGGCGGAGCATCAGACGAACTTGCGGTTCAGCTGGGCGTGCCCGTTGACGTCCTTGTAGAGCGGGTAGCGGAGCCACGCGCCTCCGTTGTTCGTGCGTAGGGCTTCAATGATGGCATTGGATACTGTGACGATCGGCGCTAGAAAGCCCCCCGGACTAGGGCTCACGTTCTCGCTGTGCCTGTGTTGCGCGCCCCTGCTTGAACTGCTCCAATTGCAGTGGCGAGCGCGCAAGTCTAGCCAGCGTGGCCTCCTTCGAGCTGCCCATGGATGAATCGAATTGGGTGTGGCTCTTCTGGAGGGACCTCAGGCGGCTCTGGGAATGGCGCCGTCGAGGTAGCGGGATTGGTGGACTCGGTGGCGTTCCTGGGCGAGGTGCCAGGTCCAGTGCGTCTCGAAGTCGCCGTTGCTGTGTAGGGCTCGTAGTTTGAGGATCGCTTCGGCTCCGTGCAGTCCCCAGCGGGCGCCGGTCAGGTCCATCCTGTCTTTGACGAGGTGCCGGCAGGCGCCCTCGATGATGCCGGTCGCGAT
>JBBQYN010000189.1:0-5361 GCA_038208655.1 Actinomycetales bacterium | reverse complement strand
GACACCCACCGAAACGCCCGCACCGGTCGCCGTCGTGGTCGATCCCGCGGTCGAGAGGCAGCTGGCCTACGTGCTCGCGCACTGGAGCGACTACAACACCGCCGAATACGGCGTGGTCGGCGCCAACGACTGCGTGAACTTCGCCAGCCAGTCACTCATTGAACGCGGCTGGGCGATGGACGACCAGTGGTGGAACGGCCTCTCCGGCGACGGCTACGACGCGTCATCCCCGTGGGTCAGCTCAACCGCGATGATGAACTACATGGCCGAATCCGGCCGCGCGACCGCGCTCACCGACGATCAACGCGACCAGGTGAAGGTCGGCGACGTGGCACAGTTCGACTGGGACAACTCCGGCGACCGCGACCACACCGGCGTCGTGACCCGGGTCGACGGCACCGGCGACGACATCACCATCTCGTTCGCCGGGCACACCCTCGACTCTGACTACCGCTCCGTGGACACGGCCATCACGGTGGATCACCCGGGCGCCACGGCGTACTACTGGAGCATTCCCTAGCCGAGGGAGTGACCGCGCCGGGAGCGGATCGTCCGCTCCCGGCGCTCGGCTGGTGAGCCGGGGTTAGGCGATCGCGTCGTCGACGATGGACTTCGCCTCGGCCTGCACCCGGGCGAGGTGCTCCGGGCCCAGGAACGACTCGCCGTAGATCTTGTAGACATCTTCGGTTCCGCTCGGGCGGGCGGCGAACCAGGCGTGCTCGGTGACGACCTTCAGGCCGCCGAGCGCCGCGCCGTTGCCCGGCGCCAGGCTGAGCTTGGCGAGGATCTTCTCACCGGCCAGTTCGGTGGCCGTGATGGCGTCGCCGTTGAGCTTGGCCAGCGCGGCCTTCTGTGTGGGCGTCGCCGCGGCATCCACTCGCGCATATGAGGGCGCACCGAAGTGCTCGGCCAGTTCGGCGTAACGCTGCGAGGGAGTCTTGCCCGTGACGGCGAGAATCTCGGCCGCGAGCAGGGCGAGAATGATGCCGTCCTTGTCGGTGGTCCAGACGGTGCCGTCGAAGCGCACGAAGCTGGCCCCGGCGCTCTCTTCGCCGCCGAACGCCACCGAGCCGTCGATCAGGCCGGGCACGAACCACTTGAAGCCCACCGGCACCTCCCACAGGTCACGGCCGAGGAACCCGGTGACCCGGTCGATCATGGTGGAGCTGACCATGGTCTTGCCCACGGCGGCGTCGGCACGCCAGCCGCTGCGGTGCGAGTACAGGTAGTCGATGGCCACGGCCAGAAAGTGGTTCGGGTTCATCAGGCCGGCGTCGGGCGTGACGATGCCGTGCCGGTCGGCGTCGGCATCGTTGCCGGTGAGAATGTCGTACTCGTCTTTGTGCGCGACGACGGATGCCATCACCGACGCGCTCGAGGGATCCATCCGAATCTTGTCGTCCCAGTCCAACGTCATGAAACGCCAGGTCGGGTCAACGTTCGGGTTCACCACGGTGAGGTTGAGCTCATAGTGGTCGCGGATGGCGCCCCAGTAGCCCACGCTGGCCCCGCCCAGCGGGTCGGCGCCGATACGGATACCGCTGGCCTTGATGGCTGTCATGTCGATGATGTTCTCGAGGTCGCGCACGTACGCGCCACGAAAGTCGTAGGTTTCCACCGCGCTGGGTTCGCTCATCTTCACGTCGACCAGGCCGGCCGCGATGATCTCGTTGGCGCGCGCGGCGATCCATGACGTGGCGTCGCTGTCGGCCGGTCCGCCGTGCGGCGGGTTGTACTTGAATCCGCCGTCGTAGGGCGGGTTGTGGCTCGGGGTGACCACGATGCCGTCGGCCAGGTCGCCGTTCTCGGCCCGGTTGTACGCCAGGATCGCGTGCGACAGCGACGGGGTGGGCACGTAATCGTCGAACTCGTCCACGAGCACCCGCACCCCGTTGGCCACGAGCACTTCCAACGCCGTCGTGTACGCGGGGCCGCTCAGCGCGTGCGGGTCGGTGCCGATGAACAGCGGACCGGTGATGCCCTGCCCGGCGCGGTACTCCACGATCGCCTGGGTGGTGGCGCTGATGTGGTGCTCGTTGAAAGCGGTGTTCAGGCTGCTGCCGCGATGCCCCGAGGTGCCGAACGCGACCCGCTGGGCCGGCACCGCGACATCCGGTTTCAAATCGTAGTAGGCCTGCACCAGCCCCTCGATGTCGGTCAGGTCAGTCTGAAGGGCCGGGGTTCCCGCGCGTTCGCTCATGAGCACAGTCTGGCACCCGCAGTAGGCTGACAGCATGCCAGAAACCCCTAATGTCACGTATAGCTTTCTCGGGCCGGTCGGCACTTTCACCGGTTTCGCGCTCGCGCAGGTGCCCGAAGCGGCCGGAAAGCCGTGGCGGGCCGTGAACAATGTGGGTGAAGCGCTCGCCGACGTGGTGAGCGGGCGCAGCGTCGCGGCCATGATCGCGATCGAGAATTCCGTGGACGGCGGGGTATCGGCCACTCAAGACGCCCTCGCGAGCGTTCCCGGGTTGCGGATCGTGGGGGAGTACTTGGTGCCGGTGAACTTCGTTCTGGTGGCACGCCCCGGAACGACGCTCGACGATGTGCAGGTCGTCAACGCGCATCCGGTCGCCTACGCCCAGTGTCGCACCTGGCTGGAGACGCACCGCCCCGGCCACGCACACATTCCCGCCTCGAGCAACGTGACCGCGGCAGCGTCGCTGAGGGACAACGGCCAGGCCGACGCTGCCATCGCCCCGCCTGGCATCGAACAGCACCACGACGTGGTGGTGCTGGCCAGCGACATCGGCGACAACCCCAACGCGGTCACCCGCTTCGTGCTGGTCAGCCGCACCGAGCAGCTGCCCGCCCCGACAGGCGCCGACAAGACCAGCCTGATCGTGGAACTGCCCGACGACCGCTCCGGCGCCCTGCTGGACATGCTGGAACAGTTCGCCACTCGCGGTGTGAACCTCAGCCTGATTCAAAGCCGCCCGATCGGCGACGCCCTCGGCCGGTACCGCTTCGTGATCGACGCCGACGGGCACATCAACGACGAACGCATGGCCGACGCCCTGCTGGGCCTGCGCCGGTCCAGCCCGAAGGTGATCTTTCTGGGCTCCTACCCGCGCGCCGACAAGGTGCCGATCGAATTCACCAGCCGTTACGACGATGCGATCTTCACCGAGGCCCGCGAGTGGCTGAAGGGTCTGCGCGGCTGAGCCTGCATGGCCGGGGGCGTCGCGGCGTTACGGCACCCGCACCGTGAGACCGCCGGGGTCGGAGCGCAAGAACAGGCGACGTACCTGACCGAGGTCGTCGCCGTCCACCTCGAAAGCCTGCGGGTGCTCCACGACGATGCGAATATCGGCGGTGCGCAGCGTGGTCATCACCTTCTCATTGGCCGTTTCGGTGACCTGAATCATGCGGCGCCCCACAGCCGAGCGGCGCAGCACCCCGTTTTCCCAGCTCACCCGGCGCCAGATCGTCAACCAGCCGAGCACGCCCTTGGGCTGTAGCACGGCGATGTCGAGAATGCCGTCGTCGACCCGGGCATCGGGCAGAAACTGAATATTGCCCGGCAGCAGCCCGCAGTTGGCGACCAGCACCGCGCTGACATGCGCCGGCCGGTCGGTGCGTCCGCCCAGGCTGTACCGGATGCGAAACGGCCTGGCTTTGGGGATCACCCGCATGCCCGCGTCGACGTACGCCAACCAGCCCAGCTGCTTCTTCAGTTCCGGGCGGGTGGTCGCGATCATCTCGGCGTCGAGCCCCAGGCCGGCCATGACCAGGAAGACATGCTCGACGACCCGGCGGTCGGCACCGGTGACGGTGGCCACGCCCACATCGATCGGGTGATCCCGGCCCGAGAACGCGATCTGCGCGGCGGCATCCAGGCTTCCGAGCGGCAGCTTCAAGTTGCGGGCGAGCAGATTTCCGGTGCCGCTGGGAATGATCCCCATGGCCACGTCGGTTCCGCGCAGCACCTCGGCGACCGCCCGCACGGTGCCGTCCCCGCCGGCGACGAGCACGCAGTGGGCGCCCTGATCCAGGGCCTGACGGGCAGGGCCCTGGCCGGCATCCGCTTCGGAGGTGCTGAACCAGATCGTCTCGGCCCAGCCGGCCGAGGCCTCGGCGGCCTGAACGCTCGCCCTCAGGGCGCCCAGGTCGACCTTGACGGGGTTGTACACGACGGCTGCCTGACGCGCCGGGGAAGAGGTTTCGGGTTCGGCCACGAGGCCCAGAGTACCCGGTCGGCTCGCGCGTGACTTGTAGACTGGCGCCTGTGATTGATCCGGTGTTGTTGCGAGAGAATCCTGACCTTCTGAAGCGATCCCAGAAAGCCCGGGGTGACTCCGTGGAGGCGGTCGACGAGGCGCTCGCCGCCGACGCCGAACGCCGTGCGCTGATCACGTCGTTCGAAGCCCTGCGGGCCGAGCAGAACCTGTTCGGCAAGAAGGTCGCCGCGGCCCCGAAAGAGGAGAAGAAGGCCCTCGTCGTTCAAGCGCAGAGCCTCGCCGCCGGAGTGAAGGCCGCCGGTGTCACCGCGGCCGAGGCCGAAGCGCGGTTCGCGAGCATCGTGAAAACCCTCGCCAACCCCATCATCGACGGGGTCCCTGCCGGCGCCGAAGACAACTTCGCGACCCTGCGTACCCACGGCGACACTCCCGTGTTCGACTTCGAGCCGCGCGACCACCTGGAGCTCGGCGAGCTGCTCGGCGCCATCGACATGGCGCGCGGCGCCAAGGTGTCCGGGTCGCGATTCTACTTTCTCAAGGGCATCGGTGCTCGCCTTGAGATCGCGCTGATGAACATGGCCCTGGACCGAGCCCTCACGGCCGGGTTCGTACCGCTGATCACGCCCACCCTGGTGCGCCCCGAGATCATGGACGGCACCGGGTTTCTCGGTGAGCACAACGATGAGGTGTACTACCTGCCCGGAGATGACCTCTACCTCACCGGTACCAGCGAGGTTGCCCTGGCCGGGTACCACAAAGACGAGATTCTCGACCTGTCGGTGGAGCCGCTGCGCTACGCCGGCTGGAGCACCTGCTACCGCCGCGAAGCGGGCTCGGGCGGAAAAGACACCCGTGGCATCATCCGGGTGCACCAGTTCAACAAGCTGGAAATGTTCACCTACGTACTGCCCGAGAACGCCGAAGCCGAGCACGACCGCCTGGTCGCGCTGCAGGAAAGCATGCTGCAGGACCTCGGCCTGAGTTACCGGGTGATCGACGTCGCGGCCGGCGACCTCGGCTCGAGCGCCGCCCGCAAGTTCGACATCGAGGCGTGGGTGCCCACCCAGGGCGCGTACCGCGAGCTGACCAGCACCAGCAACTGCACCACCTACCAGGCCCGCCGCCTCGACATCCGCTACCGCACCGACAGCGGCAAGACCGCGCCGGTGGCCACCCTGAA
>JBBQYN010000188.1:0-5385 GCA_038208655.1 Actinomycetales bacterium | reverse complement strand
TGGAGCGGCGTGAGGTCGGCAGAGGCCTAGAAGGGGTGCAGCAGGCGGTGCAGAAACTGGCGGGTGCGTTCGTGTTTCGGGTTGCGCAGCAGCTCACGTGGCGCCCCGTGCTCCACGATCAGGCCGCCGTCGACGAACGCGATTTCGGACGCCACCTCACGAGCGAATTCCAGCTCGTGCGTCACGATGACCATCGTCCAGCCCTCGGTCGCCAGCTCCTTGATGAGCCGCAACACGTCTCCGACCAGTTCCGGGTCGAGCGCCGACGTGGGCTCGTCGAACAGCAGCAGCTCGGGCCGCAACGCGAGGGCACGCACAATGCCCACCCGCTGCTGCTGGCCGCCGGAGAGCTCAAAGGGGTAACTGTCCTTCTTGGCCAGCAGACCCACCCGGTCCAGCAGCACGAGCGCCTCCGCGGTGACCTCGGCCTTGTTGCGGCGCTGCACGATGACCGGCCCCTCGATCACGTTCTGCAGCACCGTCCTGTGGGGAAACAGGTTGTAGTGCTGGAAGACCATCGCCGAGCGATCCCGCAGCGCGGCCAGCTCCTTGCGGCTGGGTTCCGTGTCGAACGACAGTGACAGCGTGCCGGCCACGTCGATCGTGCCGGCATCGGCCAGTTCGAGGCCGTTCAGGCAGCGCAGAATCGTGGTCTTGCCCGACCCCGACGACCCGATCAGCGCGAGGACCCGGCCGCGTGTCACCGTGAGGTCGATGGATTCGAGCACCCGGTTGCTGCCGAAGCTTTTCTGCAGCCCGCGCACGGTCAGCAGGGCGGGGGCATCCGCTTCCGACGTCACGGAGGGGTCAACGGGCGACATAGCGGTCCAATCGCTTTTCGAGGAAGCCCTGTCCGGTGGACAGCACGAGGCAGATGACCCAGTAGATGAGGGCGGCTTCGAGGTAGATCAGCATGAATTCCTGGCTGAAGGCCGTGATCTGTTGGGCCTCACGGAACAGTTCGGTCACCAGGATGACCGAGGCCAGGGAGGTGTCCTTGACGAGGCTGATGAAGGTGTTCGACAACGGCGGCACCGAGACTCGGGCGGCCTGGGGCAGGATGATGCGCGTGAGCGCGCGCGAGCGGGACATCCCCACCATGTACGCGGCTTCCCACTGCCCTTTCGGGACGGACAGGATGGCCGCGCGGATGACCTCGGCGGCGTAACCGCCCACGTTGATCGAGAACGCCGCCACAGCGCTCGGCCACGGGTCGATGACCACTCCGATCGAGGGCAGCCCGTAGAAGATCACGAAGAGCTGCACGAGAAGCGGCGTTCCGCGTACAAGCGAGATGTAGACCCGGGCGATGTTCGACAGCCAGCGTTTGCTGGACAAACGCATGAGCGCGAGCATCAGCGCGAGCACCAGCCCGATGGCGAACGACATGAGAGCCAGCGGGATCGTGCCGCGAATGGCCCCGTCAAGAAGCGGCAGCAGGGAGCTGAAGAACAACTCCCAATTGGGCTGGATCATGGGTGCGCGCTACGGTTCAGTTCTTCTTTGCTGACGTCGGCTTATTTGCTGACGTCAGCGCCGAAGTACGTGTCAGAGATCGACGCGAGGGTGCCATCCGCGGCGAGCGTGGCGAGGGCCTCGTCAATGGCGGTGGTCAGTGCCGTGCTGCCCTTGACGAGAGCGAAGGCGCTTTGGGATTTCTCGGTCGTCTCGGCCGCGATCTTGAGGCTGGAGGCATCGTTGTTCTTCTGGTAGTCGAGGAAGGTCAGCTTGTCGTTGACCGTGGCATCCACTCGGCCCTGCTCGACGAGGGCGACGGACTGAGCCCACCCTTCAACGCCTTCGACCGTGGCACCACTCTCGGTCGCGAGTGTGTTCCAGTTGCTCGTGAGGGACTGGGCCGTGGTTTTGCCGGCCAGGCTTTCAAATGAGGTGATCGTCATGTTGTCGGCGGCAACGACGAGCACGCCGTTCGAGAACGTGTAGGGCGTGGAGAAGTCGTAGGCCTCAATGCGCTCGGGGGTCATCGACACCTGATTGGCGATGACATCGAACCGGTTGGAGGTGAGGCCCGCGAAGATACCGTCCCACTGGGTCTCTTCGAACTGCGCCTCGACGCCGAGTTCGGCGGCCACGGCTTCGGCGACCTCAACGTCGTAGCCGATCAGGTCGCCCGAGCCGTCGGCGTGGAAGGAGAACGGCCGGTAGGTGCCCTCGGTGCCCACGGTCAACACACCCGACTCCTGCACGCTGGTCAGCGAGTCGTCCACCCCGGACTCGCTGGTGCCGCCGGTGGCGGAGCAGGCGGTGAGGGACACGGCCAGTGCGGTGAACAGAACGGCTGACAGAGTCTTGCGCTTCATGGGGTGCCTTAGGGAAAGAGGGTGCGAGGGCCGGAAGGATTCGCCACAGAGTAACAAGCCCGCGGGCCGGCCGAATATTCCGTGACGCCCGAGGTTGACGGTGCCCGAGCTAGGACCGCAGCGCAAGGGTGAAGGGCAGCACCGCGCCCGCCCCGGCGCGCAGCAGCAGCCGGCCGGTCACGGCCAGGGTCCAGCGGCTGTCGGCGAGGTCGTCGATCAGCAGCACCGACTGCCCGGCGAACGGCTGCAGCGCGGCCGCGAGATCGTCGCCCACGGCGAAACCGGACCAGACCGACGCCAACCGGTAGGCGCTGTTTCCGCCGCTCGAGCCGGCCGGGCCGGCCGGGCCGCCGTTGACCAGGTCGAGGGATCCCAGGTACGGCAACCGGCCGACGGTGCTGAGCGCCCGGGCCACCGAATCGATCAGCAGCGGATGCTGCCGCGACGGCACACTGACCACCGCGACCGGCCGAACGGCCCAGCCCCAGTCGGCGAGTACCCGAATGCACGCGGCCGTCATGGCCGGGCTCGCCGCGGCATCCGTCGCCCCGGGCGCGAAGGTGCTGCGCAGCGCGCCGCCCCAGCCGAGGTCGGTGAGCCGCGCCAGAGCACGGCCGGGGGAGAGCCGCTCGGTGACCGGAATGTTGCCCTTTACGTTCACCCCGAGGCTGGCCACGCCGGTGGGCCACTGCGCGCGTGGCTCCAGGGCCACGCCGGCGCGGTCCAGCGCCGTGGCTGCGGCTTCGGCGGCCTCCGCGGCCACCTCGGCGGGGTACCAGGCGCCGGCGCAGTTGTCGCAGCGGCCGCATGGCACCGCGGATTCGTCGTCGAGGGCGCGCTGCAGAAACTCCATGCGGCAGGCGTCGGTGCGTTCGAACTGCAGCATGGCCTGCTGTTCGGCCAGGCGCGCCGCCGCGATGCGTTCGTAGCGCTCGGCGTCGTACACCCACGGTTCGCCGGTGGCCAGCCAGCCGCCCTTGACCCGGGTCACGGCGCCGTCCACGTCGAGCACCTTCAGCAGCAGTTCGAGTGGGGTGCGGCGCAGGTCCACCCGGGCCTCGAGCGCCGGGGTCGACAGGGCGGTGCCGCTGTCGGCGAGGGCGTTCAAGACCGCCTCGGCCTTGTTCTGGCTCGGCATCGACGCGGTCGCAAAGTACTGCCAGATGTCTTCGTCTTCCACGCCCGGCAGCAGCAGCACGTCGGCGTTCTCGGTGGCACGGCCGGCGCGGCCCACCTGCTGGTAATAGGCCACCGGCGACGACGGCGCGCCGAGGTGCAGCACGAAGCCGAGGTCGGGCTTGTCGAACCCCATACCGAGCGCGCTCGTGGCGACCAGCGCCTTCACCTGGTTGGTCTTCAGCAGGCCCTCGGATTCCTCGCGCTCGGCGGTGTCGGTCTGGCCGGTGTAGGCGCGCACCGCGTGGCCGGCGTCCCGCAGCAGCCGGGCGGTGTCTTCGGCGGCCGAGACGGTGAGGGTGTAGATGATGCCGCTGCCGGGCAGTTCGTCGATGTGGCTGAGCAGCCACGCCAGCCGGGCCCGGGAATCGGCCAGCCGCAGCACCCCGAGGCGCAGCGACGTGCGCGCCAACGGACCGCGAATGGTCACGACCTCGGCGGTGCCGGCGCCCACGCTCGTGCCGCCCGCCGGGCTGACCATACCGACCTGCTCGGCCACGTCGGTGACGACCCGGCTGTTGGCCGTGGCCGTCGTGGCCAGCACCGGCACCCCGACCGGCATCTGGGCAATCAGGTCGCGCAGCCGCCGGTAATCGGGGCGAAAATCGTGCCCCCAGTCCGAGATGCAGTGCGCCTCATCGACCACGAGCAACCCCACCCGGCTGATCAATGCCGGCAGCTGCTCATCACGAAAAGCGGGGTTGTTCAGGCGTTCCGGAGACACCAGCAGCACGTCGACCTCGTCGGCGTCGAGCTGGCGCATCACATCACCCCACTCGTGGGCGTTGGCGGAGTTGATCGACACGGCGCGCACCCCCGCCCGGGCTGCGGCGGCGACCTGGTCGCGCATCAGGGCCAGCAGCGGCGACACCAGAATCGTGGGCCCGGCGCCCTGCCGGCGCAACAACAGCGTCGCCACGAAGTACACCGCCGATTTTCCCCACCCGGTGCGCTGCACCACGAGGGCACGGCGGCGCTGATCCACGAGGGTTTCGATGGCCTCGAACTGGCCGTCGTGAAAGTCTGCGTCGTTGCGGCCCACCAGGGTTCGCAGAATCTCAAGAGCGGATGCGCGGGTGTCGGTCATGCTCCCAGCCTGCCAGACAGGACCGACAGCGCGGCCACCGGCGGGATTACCGATGGCAGCACCGGCGTTCAGTCGACGTCGGAGCTTGACTCCCGTTCCTGAGCCATCGCCTCGGCCATGGCGACCTCGTCCATGTACAGCACCTCCCAGAGGTGCCCGTCCGGGTCCTGAAAACTCCGGCTGTACATGTACCCCTGGTCCTCCGGTGCGTTGCTCACGCTGCCGCCGTGGCTGAGGGCTTTCTCCGTGAGGGCGTCCACGTCCTGCCGGGAGTCCGCGCTGAGGGCGAGGATCACCTCGGAGGAGGTCGCGGCATCCGCTACCGGCTTGCGGGTAAAGCGGGCGAAGAATTCCGGGGTGAGCAGCATCACGTAAATGTGGTCGGCGTCGATGATCAGGCACGCCGCCTCGTCTGACGTGAACTGCGACTCGAAGGAGAACCCCAGCGCCGTGAAGAACGCTACGGAGCGGTTGAGATCGGCGACGGGCAGGTTGATGTAGATCACGGTGGTCATCATCTAGCTCTTTTCTCTGGAGGGCCGGGGAAGAGGTGCCGCGAGCACACGGGCCGGTCGCGGCACCGCATTCGGTGTCCATTACACTCCGCTTTGGCTCTGCCGACCACCCCGGCCGACCACCCCGACCGAGCACCCCGACCGAGCAGCAAACCGGCCGATCCTGCGTGTGTGCGCCCGTCACGCCCGCTTCGGTGGCTAGGCTTGCAGGGTGAACGTGATCCAGGAGTTTGAGACGCGCATGCTCCCCGATTTGGTTCCCGGTTTTCGGCAGCTGGTCGGACAG
>JBBQYN010000187.1:0-5385 GCA_038208655.1 Actinomycetales bacterium | reverse complement strand
GTCCTGCAGCCGGCCGCGCAGCTCGAACACCTTCTCGAAGCTGCCGCGGTCCATGTCGGGCAAGCCCCCGCGGAGCAGGCCGGCCAGTCGGGAACGCGGCACGGCCAGGATCGTGGGCCGTCGCCCGCGGGCGGGCACCGTCAGCGGCTCACTGAGGTCGCTGTCGGGCAGCACAACCAGCAGCGCGGTGAAACGTACCCGCAACGTTTTCGTGAGCGATTTCGCGCTGGCCTGGAGGTTGTCGATGGGTTCCTCCCCGGCCAGGGTGTCACCGACCAGTTCGCCGCGGTGCAGCTCAACCGGTCCACCCCAGTCCTCGGAGAGCACACCGAACAGTCCGGCCGGTCCGAGCACGACATGGTCGAGCTTGTCACTGCCGCGCCCCGGGTCCACATCGTGCCACGCCGTGAAACCGATGCCGAGCCCGGAGACGAGCTGCGCGGTGCCCTCCTCGGCGAGGGCCTTGGCCAGGTAGTGCCGAATCTCACGTGGCGCCCGCCGCACCAGGTCGGGAGCGTAAGGGTCGTCGATGGTCGTGCCGCGGCCGGCCCACTCACGGAGCAAGGCCAAGTAGCGTTGCCGGGCCTGACCGCCGGGGTGGCCGTGCATGCGGGCTTTCATGCTCGTGGCGTTGGACTGCCCCGATGAGGGCCCCGCGGCGGACGAGGACGCCGAATAGGACCGCCGTGAGCTCGATGTGGCGGCCGGGTCGAATCGGGCCCGGTCGTAGGCGGCCCGATGTTCCGGGGTTCCGACCCGTTCCCAGGCTTCCTGCACGGCATGGAACCGTTCGGCAGACCCGCCCACATCGGGGTGCGTCTGACGCAGCAGACGCCGGTAGGCCTTTCGGAGCTCGTCTCCGTCGACGGTGGGACTGACGCCCAGCACCTCATAGGGTGTGGACGCGGCCGGACTATCGTGCATCCTGGGCGGAACCTTTCGGCTGTGTGTGAGCTCTCTGACCGGTGTTTCGGTCAATTTAACAACCTACAGGCCCAGCCTGATATCTCGCCGACCGCGACCCGTGCGACCGCCGACCGCGCGCCGTGCGCGGGCTGACCGTGCCGCGGGCGGGCGGCGAGCGTCGCTACTTGCGCAGGACCTGCATGGGGATGAACACACCCAGGGAGACCAGCAGGAGGCCGGCGAAGAAGATGACCGCCTGCAGGCTGGTCACCATGAACGCGAGGGCGAACATGGCGAAGCCGGCGACGAAGACGACCATCGCGATCACAAAGGCGACGATATTCATGGGGGTCCTTTCACTGCTGCACCCCGTCGAACCGCGCGGCACTCTAATTCAGCTTAGCCGGAATCGACCTGGCCCCGGGGCGACCGGGACGGGGTGGGCGAGCGCTCGTCCCGGAGGTCAGCCGAGCGGCTCGATCAGCTCGGGCCCATTGCCCGTGACCGGGGCCACCGCGTAGAAGTCGAGTGACTCGGTCACCTCACGGCTGGCCGCGACGGCCGCACCGAGCAGGTCCTGGTCCCCCACCGTCTGGGGGTCCAACCACTGGTCCCACCACTCCTCGGGCAGGGCCACAGGAGTACGGTCGTGAATCTGCGCCAGAGGGCCCTGCGCATCCGTGGTGAGAATGGTGGCGGAGAGCACCCAGCGTGCCGGGTCGTCGCCGGCCAGCTGCGGGTTCTTCCACCACGCGTACAGTCCCGCGAACGCCAGTGGCATGCCGTCATCGGAATGCACGAAGTAGGGAGTCTTCACGCTGCCCTCGGTGTGCCACTCGAAATATCCCGTCGCGGGAATGAGCGCCCGGCGCGAGGCAACGGAGCTGCGAAAGGTCGGCTTCTCGGCGGCGCTTTCGGCGCGGGCGTTAAACGTGGGGTACGGCGACGTGAGCTGCGTGGCGAACGACGGCACCAGCGACCAGCGGGCCGACTCCAGTCGGCGCACCGCCGTACCGGTCTTTGCGGACTCCAGCACGATGGGAATCTGCTCGGTCGGCGCGATGTTCCACGACGGCTCGGGAAGGTCGTGCCCTTCGTGCTCAACATCGAACATGGCCGCCAGATCAGACGCCGTGTCGGTAATTATGAATCGACCACACATGCCCTCAGGCTACCCCGACCGTGAAGTACCGTCGATCCTGTGGATAACAGAGATAACCCCGACCGTTTCGGCTCCGACCGGTACGGTTCCGACGCCCTCGCCCCCGGCTGGAAAGACGTGGGACGTACCGTCATCCCCACCCGGGAGGCCGTGCGCGACCTCGTGGTGGAAGAGGTCAGCACGGGTTTCTGCGGCGCCGTCGTGCGACTGGAGAAGAACGTGCTCACCCTCGAGGACCGTCTCGGCAAGCTGCGCCTATTCCCCCTCGGCGGCGGGTTTCTCATCGACGGACAGCCGGTGACGCTCGTGCGGCCCAGCGCAGCACCGACCGCCCGGGCTCGCACCGCCTCAGGATCGATGGCGGTGACGGATGCGCCGGCCCGGGTCGCCAGGGCCAGCCGCATCTTCGTGGAGGGCCGCCACGACGCCGAACTGGTCGAGAAGGTCTGGGGTGCGGACCTGCGCGTGGAGGGCGTGGTGGTGGAATACATCGAGGGCGTCGACAACCTTGCCGAGCTTCTGGCGAATTTTCGGCCGGGACCCGGCCGACGCATCGGGGTGCTGGTGGACCACCTGGTGCCCGGATCCAAGGAGAGCCGCATCGCCGATACTGTCGCGCGGGGACCGCACGGCGGCAGCGTGCTTGTTGTCGGCCACCCCTATGTCGACGTTTGGCAGGCGGTGAAACCGGCCCGAGTGGGCCTGGCCGTCTGGCCGGACATTCCCCGCAATGTGGAGTGGAAGCACGGCATCTGTGCGACGCTCGGCTGGCCGCATGAGGAGCAGGCGGATATTGCCCGGGCCTGGCAGCGCATTCTGGGGCAGGTGCGCAGCTACGCCGACCTGGAACCCGCTTTGCTGGGCCGCGTGGAGCAGCTGATCGACTTCGTGACCCTCGATGAGGTCACCTGATACGGACGCAAAGCACGCTGACTACCCCTGTTTGGGGACAAACACGCCGTAGAGGCACCGATTTGGCGCAGGATCACGACGATTGCGATGTTGTGGGATAGGGTTAATCCAGAAGTTGTAGTGCTTGCACGTCTTAAACGTATTGATCGTGGCTCACATTGACCCACAGTTAATGCGCCACATTCCTTTCGGAAGCGGACGACGAATACCGCGACGAACGGTCCCGACAGTCGGGGCCGGTCTAACACTCCTGGAGGAGTTTTACAATGGCAACAGGTACCGTGAAATGGTTCAACGCTGAAAAGGGCTTTGGTTTCATTGCTCCCGACGACGGAAGCGCCGATGTTTTCGCGCACTACTCCGCGATCGCGTCGAATGGCTACAAGTCTCTTGACGAGAACCAGAAGGTCGAGTTCGAGGTAACCCAGGGCCCCAAGGGTCCCCAGGCCGAGAACATTCGCGCCCTCTAAATAGAGCTGCAGACAACGCCTCCCGCTTCGGCGGGGGGCGTTGTCTCGTTAAGCCCCGCGCAAGTTACTTCACGAGGTCCTGCCAGCCGTCTCCGTCGACGTATTCGAAGATCAGGTTGGTCTCGGTGTGCGCCACCGCCGGGTGTTCCGCGAGGTGTTCCAGCACGAAGTCGCGCAGGTGGGAGGCATCCGCTGCCGCGACGTGCAGCAGGTAGTCGTCGGCGCCGGCGGTGTGGAACAGCCCGATCACGCCGGGCCAGTGCGGCGCCGCGTCGCGGAAATCGTCGATCTGCACGCGGGCGTGCTTGGCCAACCGCACCGAGATGAGGGCCTGCAGCGAGGCGCCGAGGGCGGCGAGGTCGATATTGGCCCGGTAGCCACGAATGTGACCGGTCTGCTGCAGGCGGCGCAGCCGCAGCGACACGGTGGATTCGGCCACCCCAATCTCGGCGGCCAGCGCGGCGCCGGAGGCTCGGGCGTTCACGGACAGCGCACGCAGCAGGGCGCGGTCGACGCGGTCCAGGTCGGGCTTCTTCGGTTCCATCAGCTAGCTCCTTTGTTGGGAGAAGCTTATGCGATCAGGTTGCGAATCGTAGAAGGGTGTTCCGGTTCGCTGGGTACCAGAGCAGAATCTATCGAACTCTGCAGCCTAGCTGCGACCCAGGCGACTGCGCAGCAGGTTGATGCGCATCTGCAGCTGGGTGACACTGGCCTGGGCCACGGCCGGCCCCCCGCACAGGCGGCGCAGTTCCGAGTGGATCATGCCGTGCGGTTCGTCGGCGAGCTTGGACCACATGCCCACGAGGCTGGCCAACAGCGTGCGCTGCTCCTTGAGCGTGCGGTACAGCGGCTGCGGCTCGACGGGTGCGATCTCACCACTGACCGGGTCTTTGCGCTTTTCCGTTGACCGTTTGGCCTGTTTGGACTGGTGGTGGCGCAGCAGCTCCGAGACCTGTTCCGGTTCGAGCAGCCCCGGTATGCCGATGAAATCGAATTCTTCGTCGGTGCCCGGCTCGGCGAGTTCTCCGAACTCGTCGCCGTCGAACATGACCATGTCGAAGGTGGCCTGCGAGTCCAGGGCCTGCCAGATGAAATCGTCCTCGCCGAGTTCATCGGAGGCCTTGTCTTCCTTGTTCGCGGCGGCGATCAGGGCGTCTTCGGGGTTGAACATGCCGTCTTCATCGTCGCGGTTGCTGCGGTCCAGGGCGTGGTCCCGTTCCAGTTCGAGCGCGTTGGCGAGGCTGAGCAGTCCGGGCACGTTGGGAAGAAAGATTGACGCCGTCTCACCGCGCCGGCGGGCACGCACGAAACGGCCGATGGTCTGGGCGAAGTACAACGGTGTTGCGGCGCTCGTGGCGTACACGCCCACGGCGAGCCGGGGCACGTCGACGCCTTCAGACACCATGCGCACGGCGACCATCCAGCGGCGGGTGTTCTTGGAGAATTCGTCGATTCGGTCGCTGGCCTCCTTTTCGTCGGAGAGCACCACCGTCACCGGTTCCCCGCAGATGTCCTCGAGGATCACTGCATAGGCGCGCGCCGTGGTCTGGTCGGTCGCGATGACCAGACCCCCGGCATCCGGGATGCCCTGCCGCACCGCGGTGAGGCGCTGGTCCGCGGAGCGCAGCACCGCCGGAATCCACTGCCCGGTCGGTTCCAGGGCGGTCCGCCAGGCCTGGCTGGTGATGTCCTTGGTGTTGCCCTCGCCAAGCTTGGCTTCCATCTCATCGCCGGCCCGGGTACGCCACTTCATGTGCCCGGCGTAGACCATGAACATCACCGGACGCACGACGCCGTCGGCCAGAGCTCGGCCGTAGCCGTAGGCATAGTCGCTCTGGGACATCCGGATGCCGTGCTTATCGGGCAGGTAGCTCACGAACGGAATCGGAGCCGTGTCGGAGCGGAACGGCGTTCCGGTGAGCGACAACCGCCGGG
>JBBQYN010000186.1:0-5390 GCA_038208655.1 Actinomycetales bacterium | reverse complement strand
GAGCACGCCGTCGCGCACGACGGGAACGTCGGTCGCCGCGCCGATGGCCAAGATAGCGGCCTCCGGCGGGTTGAGCACGGCCGTGAACTGGTCGATACCGAACATGCCGAGGTTGCTGATCGAGAAGGTTCCGCCCGACATGTCGGCCAGTCCGAGCGAACCGGTACGAGCCTTGCCCGCCAGGGCCACGCTCTCGGCGGCGATCGTCGCGAGCGACTTCGTGTCGGTGTCGCGAATGACGGGAACGAGAAGTCCGTCATCGGTGGCCACGGCGATGCCCACGTTCACGTGCGGGTGACGCAGAATCGAGTCACCACCCCACGAGGCGTTCACTTCGGGGTGCTGGCGCAGCGTGACGGCCGCGGCCCGCACGAACAGGTCGTTGATGCTGACCTTCTGCCCGAGGGCCGCCAGTGACGCGTTCACGTCGGCACGGAAGGCTACAAGGCGCTCGACATCGACGACGCTGGTGAGGAAGAAATGCGGAACGGCCTGGCTCTCGGTGAGGCGACGCGCGGTCACCTTGCGGATTCGGCTGATCGCCACCACCTCGTCGTCGTCCGCCGGGATGATTGCCGCGGCCGGAGCCGTCGCGGCCGGTGCCGCCGTAGCAACTACGGCCGGAGCGGGCGCGTCGGCCAGCTCAGTCTCGAGCCGCTCGATGGCCGCTTCCACGTCGGCGCGCGAGATGCGCCCCTGCGGACCGGTTCCGGTCACCCGGCTGATGTCGATGTCGTGCTCGCGGGCGATCTTGCGGGCCAGCGGTGAGGTGCGCAGGTCCTTTGCCTCGATAGGAGCGGCCGGCTCGGCGGCTGACGGTGACGCGGCAGCCGGTGCAGCCGGTGCAGCGGCCGCGGCAGCAGCCGTCGGAGCAACAGGAGAGGCAGCAGGAGCGGCAACAGCAGCGGCAGCGGGCGCGGCCACTTCTGCGGCCGGGGCCTCCGCTTCGGGCGCTGCCGGAGCATCCGCTGCCCCGATGTTGCTGCCATCGCCGATCACGGCAACGGGCTGCCCGATCGGCACCAGCGCGCCGGCGGCCACGAGGTGCTTCTCGAGAATTCCGTCGTCGAAGGATTCCAGGTCCATGGTGGCCTTGTCGGTTTCGATCTCGGCGAGAACGTCACCCTTGTGCACGGTGTCGCCGACCTGCTTGAGCCAGCGGCTGAGTTCGCCCTCTTCCATGGTGTCGGAGAGTCGGGGCATGATGACTTCGGGCATGGGTGCTCCTACTTGTCGAGCTTGTCGAGCGGTGCAATGTTGAGAACCTCGCGAACGACCTTCGCCAGCTCGGCTGCGTGGGGCAGCGCGGCGAGCTCGAGGGCTTTCGCATAGGGCAGGGGAACCTCGGCGGCCGCAACGCGGCGTACGGGGGCGTCGAGAAAGTCGAAGACACCCTCGCCGATGGTGGCGGAGATCTCCGCGCCGATGCCGTAGCTGAGCCAGTCATCTTCAAAGACCACGGCTCGACCTGTTTTACGAACGGATGCGCAGATGGTCTCACGGTCCAGCGGGCGCAGGCTCCGAAGGTCAACGACCTCGATCGAGAGCCCTTCGGCGGTCAGCTGGTGCGCGACCTCGAGAGCGGTGGTGGTGCCGCGCGAGTAACTGACGATCGTGAGATCGGTGCCCTCCTTCACGACGGCAGCCTTGCCGATCTCCGCAATCTGCTCGCCGTCGGGAACCTCACCCTTGGAGCTGTACAGCGACAGGTTCTCGATGAAGATCACCGGGTCGTCGTCGCGGATCGCCGCGGTGAGCAGCGCCTTGGCGTCGGCCGGAGTCGACGGAGCCAGCACCTTGAGCCCGGGGATGTGGGCGAACCACACCTCAAGGTTCTGTGAGTGCGTCGCCGCGAGCTGCTGACCGCCGCCGCCGGGCATGCGGATGACCATGGGCACCGACACCTGGCCGCCGAACATGGACCGCATCTTGGCGGCGTGGTTCACGATCTGGTCGATTGCGATCAGGCTGAAGTTGATGGTCATGATCTCGACCACGGGCCGCATGCCGATCATCGCGGCACCGAGTGCGGCGCCCACGAATCCTTCTTCGGCGATCGGAGCGTCTACGACACGGTCGGGGCCGAACTCGGTGAGCAGGCCGGCCGTGATCTTGTAGGAACCCTCGAAAACGCCGATCTCCTCACCGATCAGGAAGACGTTGTCGTCATGCAAGAGTTCGGCGCGCAGGGTCTCGTTCAGGGCTTGGCGGTAGGTGATGACCCGGGTTGCCGGGCCGTCATCGACCGGGGCCGCCTCGAGGCTGGCTTCGGACGTGCTCTTGGGTGTCATTGAGGTGCTCACAGTGCGTCCATAACGGGGTCTCCGGGAAGTTCCGCCGGCGCGTTGGCCACCGGGGTCGCGTACACGTACGCGAACAGGTCATCGGGGTGGGGTTCGGGGCTCGCATCGGCGAAGTCGACGGCTGCGGTGACCTGCTCGTCGGCGGCCGCGTCGATGGCGTCGGCCGCAGCCTCGTCGAGCACGCCGGCCGCGATGAGCTGGGCCCGGAAGACCGGAACCGGGTCGGACTTCTGCGCGATGGTGGTGTCTTCGGCGGAACGGTACCGCGCCGGGTCGACAACCGAGTGACCCTTGAGGCGGTAGCACATCAGCTCCAGAAGCACCGGCTGACGCAGCGTGCGCGCCTGCTCCAGTGCCGTCCGGGCAGCGTCACGAACGGCGAGAACGTCATCGCCGTCGACCCGCACACCGGGGATCCGGTACGAGGCGCCGCGCTTGTACAGGTCGGGTTCCGCCGACGCCTTCTCGACGGTGGTACCCATGCCGAGACCGTTGTTCACGATCACGTACACGATGGGGAGGTTCCAGAGTCCGGCCAGGTTCAGGGACTCGTGGAAGGCACCGATGTTCACGGTACCGTCGCCGAGCAGGCACATCACGGCGGCCGCATCCGGGCCGGCAGTCTCTTTCATCTTGAGCGCGAGCGCCACACCGGTGGCCGGGGGAATCTGACCGCCGACGATCCCGTAGCCGCCGAACAGGCGGGCCTCGTGATCGTACATGTGCATGGATCCGCCGCGTCCGCCGGACACGCCGGTGGAGCGGCCGAAGAGTTCGGCCATCACCCGCCCCGGTTCCAGGTCGCGCATCAGCGCGTAGCCGTGATCGCGGTAGCCGGTGAACAGGTAGTCCTGTTTCTGAATGGCGGCCATCAGGCCCACCACGGTGGCTTCCTCACCGAGGTTCAGATGGCAGTACCCGCCGATCTTGGCCCGTGCGTACATCTCGCCGGAGCGCAGCTCGAAGGCCCGCACAAACGACATGTCTCGGTAATACCCACGCAGGTCATCTTGGGGCTCGTCGCCCGGGAATGCCTGCACTTCAGCTGTTCGTGTACGGGTTTTGGCCGCCATGAATTCGCCTCGCTTCCGACTTTTGTCTTCAAAAGTTTACTCGGGCCGATTGGCAGACAAGTACACATGGATGGTGCTCAGGGCGAAATAACAATGCGCCCGGCTGGGAATAGCCGGGCGCATTGCGGATGCTGAGAGTTACTTCTGCGGGGACTGCGGCTTGCGGCCCAGTCGCCAGCGGCGCTTCGGGTCGTCAGGGTCCATGGCCGCGCTGATGCGGTCATCGACCTGGTCACCGAAGTGATCGTCGAAGTTCTCCTCGAGGTGCTCGGTGACACTGTCACCGATCTGACGGGAGAGCTCCTCCTGACGCACTCGACGTTCGGCGCGCACGAGAATCTGGTGCTCGGTGTTCAGCGCCTTGTAGGTGGCCAGACACATACCGATCATCACGATGCTCACCGGAATGGATGTGAGGATGGCGCCCGTTTGCAGGGCTCCCAGTCCGCCGGCCAGAAGCAGGGCGATGGCGACGAGCCCGCCGAGGCTTGCCCACATGATGCGGCTCCACTTGGGCGGGTTGGTGTCGCCGCCCGAGGCGAGCATGTCGATCACGAGCGACCCGGAGTCGGCGGAGGTGATGAAGAAGATCGCGATCACGATCACCGCAATGACAGCGAGAATCGCGCCGAAGGGCAGGCTGCCGAGCATGTTGAAGAGCACGTTCTCGGGAATGATGCCGACCTCGGGGTCAAAGAGCCCGCCGCCGTCGCCTTTCCAGGCCTGACGGATGGCGCTGCCACCCATGACCGCGAACCAGATGAAGGTCACGAACGTGGGTACCAGCAGTACGCCGGCGATGAACTGACGCACCGTGCGGCCGCGGGAAATGCGCGCGATGAACACGCCCACGAACGGCGCCCAGGAGATCCACCAGCCCCAGTAGAAGACGGTCCAGGAACCCTGCCAGTCGATGCCGGCCTGGCCGGTGTACGCGCTGGTCGAGAAGGTGAGGCCGACGACGTTCTGGAAGTAGCCGCCGAGCGACTGCACCAGCAGGCGCAGCAGGTACATGGTCGGGCCGAGCAGCAGCACGGCGAGCAGCAGGAGGCCGGCCATGCTCAGGTTGATGTTGGAGAGCCACTTGATGCCCTTGCCGACACCACTGACGACGGAAATGGTGGCGATCAGGGTGATGACGACGATCAGGATCACGAGCAACGTGTTCGTGACGTCACCGACGACGCCGAGATAGCTCAGGCCGGCGGCGATCTGCTGCACGCCGAGACCGAGCGAGGTGGCGACACCAAACAGAGTTCCCACGATGGCGATCACGTCGATGGCGTCGCCGAGGCGACCCTTCACCCGACGGGTTCCGAGCAGCGGTTCCAAGGCCCAACGGATGGAGACCGGGCGACCCTTACGGTGAATCGAGTACGCGAGGGAGAGGCCCACAACGGCGTAGATGGCCCAGGCGTGGAATCCCCAGTGCAGGAACGTCTGCGACATGGCGGCGGAGGCGAGCTCAGCGCTGTCTCCGTCGACGCCCGGCTTCGGGTTGGTGAAGAACGTGAGCGGCTCGGATGCGCCCCAGAAGACCAGTCCGATACCCATTCCCGCGGCGAAGAGCATGGCGAACCAGCTCATGATCCCGAACTCGGGTTCGTCGTCGTCCTTCCCCAGCTTGATGTCACCGAAACGGCTCAAGCCCATCCAGATGGCGAAAACGACGAAAGCGGCCACGATGATCACGTAGTACGGGCCGAGACCGGCAACGACACCGCCCTGCAGCAGCGCGAGCACGTTCCCGGTACGCACCGGGAAGAGGATGGCAACGATGGCCACGGCGAGAATGATACCGAGTGCCGGGAAGAAGACCCGCGGCGCGGGAACGGCGAATCGGCGCCGACTCACGGACTTACGGACGCCGGTGGTCACCGGCGGCGATGACTCGGGTAATGCGCTCATGGTGCAACCTTCTCAAGCAGTCAAGGAGACGCATTGAGCCCGTGAGGGCCCGCTAAAAACGTGCGCGTCCGTTGGGCAAAGGATTAGTTTACCCCGATTCGGGGGC
>JBBQYN010000185.1:0-5429 GCA_038208655.1 Actinomycetales bacterium | reverse complement strand
GTCGAGGCGCAGCTGCAGGGCCCCACGCTGTCCCCGTTCATCGAGCAGTACTACTTTGAGACACACGAGCAGGCCTTCGAGAACTTTCAGACACAGTTCGCCGGTAACCCCGTCGCCGACTACGTTACCGCCGACCAGCTCAACCAAACCTTCTGGGTGAACCTCAACGACCCGTCCCAGTCCGACGTGCTCGTCGAAAGTCTCTCCGGCGTCGCTGGGGTGGAAAACGTCGCGGACCAGCGCAAATACCTCGACCAGATCTTCTCGGTGCTCAATGTGGCCAGTTATACCGCCATCGGGATCGCATCCCTGATGCTCGTGGCGGCAGCCCTGTTGATCGCCACGACCATTCGGTTGTCGGCGTTCTCGCGCCGCAAGGAGCTGGGCATCATGCGCCTGGTGGGCGCGTCCAACCGATTCATCCAGACGCCATTCATTCTGGAGGGCGTCTTCGCGGCTCTGCTCGGGTCGCTGCTGGCCGGCGGTGCCGTGGTCGGTCTGGTGAAATTCTTCGTGCAGGGGTTCCTCGGGGACCGGCTCACCGGCTTCGCCCTCGTGGGCCTCGATGATGCCCTGCTGGTGGTGCCGATCCTGCTCGTTGTCGGTGCCGTACTGGCGGCGTTCTCCGCCAACTTCGCCATCACCCGGTACCTCAAGGTCTAGCGGCACGCATCGGAACGGCGGGCCCCGCCGTTCTTGCTAGACTGGTGGGCTGCCCGGCACCGGCCGAACAGCACAGTGTTACACAATCGAGGAGAGTTCTGTGGTCAGGGAACGTGGCGAAAAGGTCGTAGCGAGCAATCGTAAGGCGCGCCACGACTACGCAATCGGCGACACCTACGAGGCCGGAATGGTGCTCAGCGGAACCGAAGTGAAGTCCCTGCGAGCCGGCCGGGCGTCACTGATCGACGGCTACGCGTTCATCGAGGGCGGCGAGGCCTGGCTCGACGCGGTGCACATTCCCGAATACACCGCCGGCACCTGGACGAACCACCCCCCGCGCCGCAAACGCAAGCTGTTGCTGCACAAGCAGGAGATCCTGAAGATCAGCCACAAAACGAAAGAGGGCGGCTACACGCTGATCCCGCTGCGGATCTACTTTCTGGACGGTCGCGCCAAGGTCGAGATCGCCGTGGCCAAGGGCAAGAAAGAGTACGACAAGCGCCAGACGCTGCGCGAACGCCAAGACAAGCGCGAGTCCGACCGGGCCATGTCGGCACGCCGCAACCTCGGTGACTGAAACGGCCGGTGTTGACCGGGAGTGACCGGCGACGTAGACTAAGGGGCTGCACGAGAGTGCAGCTCTTGGTAATTCAACAGTGTGTGACAACAATCCCTGCCGCCGCGTGGCGGCATGACATGGGGATGATCGGTTTCGACATTGTTTGCGCAATTGTGAGAAGCGGGTCGAGGATGCAGGGTTATCTCGTTAACGCTCCCAGCAAAACAATAAGTGCCAAATCAAACCGCACTGACTTCGCTCTCGCTGCCTAAGCGAAAGCACTAACGAAGTCCGCCAGACCGGGGATGCTCTCTACCCGGATCCTGACGTCATTAGAGAGATTGCTTCTACATTGAGCCACGGGGTGTAGAGGGACTTAAACGACGGCTGGGCCTGTCGGAGTAGATGCCAGTGGCAAATTCCGGGGCCGAGAAAGCGATTTCACTGGATACACCCGTAGAAGGCATATGACCACAGCAGTGGACCGGGGTTCAATTCCCCGCATCTCCACCACCGATTGTTGTTACACACTGTTGAAACACCCAGACGGGTGAACTCCCGCGTGTGCGTCACCGCGGTGCAGATATTCTCAGACCCGGCGCAGACCGACCGCCGTGCGTATACGTTCGCGCTGGCCCCCGGAGTGCACGATGAACTCGCCGTGCACGCTGAGCTGGGTCGCGTGGCAGCGCAGAGCGGCCGTGACCGTGGCCAGGCGCCCCGGGAAGTCGTACCAATCCGTTCCGGGCCCAGGCCCGTCGACGATTTCGGCGAACGGTGTGCCGCTGTCACGGCTGGCCGCCAGCGCCGCCTCGCGGGTACGCACGTGATCCGGGTGCCCGTAGCCGCCCCCGTGGTCATAGCTGACCACGAGCTCGGGCTGAAGCTGGGCTATGAGCGCCGCCACATCCCGGGCAACCTCCGTGAGAGAGGCCACCGCGAGGGCGTCGGCGGCCGCATCGGGTGCGGGGCCGGCGAGCCCGGCTTGCACCCAGACCATGCCCGAATCCCGGTACCGGCGAGGTTCCCGGTCGGCGGCGCGAGCGAGACGATCGCCCAGCCAGAACCGTTCCGTGACGCCCAGGGCGGTGGTGGCCCCGTGCAGTTCCCGTTCCCGCTGGTCCGCCAGGGCGCTGGTGCCCTCAAGCTCCGATAACGCACCCGGAACGACCTCGCCCTGCTCGCCGCGGGTCGCGGTGAGCAGACAGACTCGAACGCCGCGGGCCGCTAGCTCGCTCATGAGGGCGCCCGTGCCGATGGTCTCGTCATCGGGATGAGCGTGCACGAACAACACACTGCGCGCACCACGGAGCATCCCGCCCAGCATCCCACCCAGAGCACCGCCGAGCACGGCACCGGGTTCGGGGACCGCGTCAGGCAATGGCCTGGTGATGAGATGACTGATGCCACGCCGCGTCCGGTGAGAGCAGCGACCGGTACACACCCAGCAGGCCCTCGGCCGAGCGCGGCCAGTCCAGCAGCTCGGCGCGGGTGCGAGCGGCCCGCGACAGTTGCAGGGCGAAACCGGGGTTGAGCAGCAGCGTGGTGAGGGCCTCGGCCCAGGACGCCGGGTCACGTGAGTCGATCACGAGGCCGGTGCTGCCGTCGATCACGGCTTCACGCAGCCCACCGGATGCCGCGGCCACGACGGGCACACCGCTCGCGGCCGCTTCCAGTGCCACCAGTCCGAATGTCTCGGAGTGTGAGGGCACCAGAACCACGCGGGCTCCGCGAAAGAGCGTCGCCAGCTGAGCACGCGACTGAGGTCCGACGAACCGCACCGAGTCGGCGATGCCGTGCCGGGCGGCGAGGTCACGCAGCGCATCAACATAGCCGTCGAAATCGGAAGACGCGTCTCCGGCGATCACCAGGTCCGGTCGAATCTCGGCCGGCACCGCCGCCATCGCGGTGATGGCGAGGTCCAGTCCCTTCAGCGGCTGCAACCGGGCGGCGACGACCGCGTAGCCGCGTCCGACATCCGCTTCAGGAGTGACCGGACGAAACAGGCTGCCGTCCACGCCGGGCGGAACGACACGGATGCGATCGCGGCGGCCGCCCAGTCGGGTCACGATCGTTTCGGCCTCGGACGCGCTGATGGCCACGAGGGCGTCGGACTCGCGGGCCAGCCAGGCTTCCCCGCGCATGCGGCCGCCGGACTCGGGGCGTTCCCCCGCCGAGAGCGGCGTGGACTCGTCGGCGGCGATGCTGTGAAAACTCTGCACATGCGGAACTTCGAGTGTGCGCGCCAGCGGCAGCGCTGCCATGCCCGAGAACCAGTGGTGTGAATGGATGACGTCGTAGGGTCCGAGGTCTGTCATGCGACCACGAAATTCATCGATGAACGATTCATGGTCGCCCTTGGGCACAGGCGCGGCGGGTCCGGCATCCAGAAAACGCAGGGTCACGCCGGGGGTGAGGTTGAGAGAATCAGGCAGAGCCGACGAGGAGCGTCGCGTGAGAATCTCCACGGTGTGCCCGAACGAGGCGAGCGCTTCGGCCTGGTGGCGCACCACCACGTTCATGCCGCCGGCGTCACCAGAGCCCGGTTCGTCGCCGGGGGAGGTGTGCAGGGACACGAGAGCGATACGAAGCGTGGAGGTGGACAGCAAAGACACCCCCTGATCTTAACGCACGGTTCCGGTGAACGGCGGTGCGGCGGGTGGACCGGGCGAATGGGGGAGGCCGGTCAGGGTCAGGAATGGATGCGGTCGGAAAGCGATCCGAGGGGACGCCCCGACCCGCCCCAGCGCGCGGCGGTGATCTCGGCCATGATCGACACCGCGGTTTCTTCCGGGGTACGCCCGCCGATATCCAGGCCCAGCGGGCTGTGCAGCACCCCCAGCTGCGCGTCCGTCACGCCCGCGTCACGCAGGCGGGCGGCCCGGTCATCGTGCGTGCGCCGGGACCCCATCGCCCCGATGTAGGCCAGGGCCGGCCCGCGCAACGCCACCTCCAGCAGCGGGATATCGAATTTGGGGTCGTGCGTGAGCACGCAGAGCACCGTGCGTTCGTCGATCAGGCCGGCTTCGATCTGCTCGGCGAGGTAGCGGTGCGGCCACGCGACCACCACCTTGTCGGCATCGGCGAAGCGGGCGGGCGTGGCGAAGACCGCCCGGGCATCGCAGACCGTGACGCGGAAGCCCAGGAAGGCGGCCAGCCGGGTGAGGGCCGCCGCGAAGTCGACGGCCCCGAAGATCAGCAGGCGGGGCTTCGGAGCGAAGCTCTGCACGAACACCCGCATCCCCGCGCCGAGTCGTTCGCCCTCAGGCCCGTAGCCGAGCAGGCCGTTCCGTCCGCTGGCCAGCAGGCCACGGGCGTCGTCGGCGACGGCGCTGGTGCTGCGAGCGGAGCCGAGATCGCCCAAAATCGGCGCGCCGTCTCCGGTGCGCAAGACCAGGTGGCGGCCAAGCCGGGCCGGGTCGGGATGCTCGATGATCGTGGCCACGGCCACGGCCCGGTCGGCGGCCACATCCCCGCGCAGCACCTCCAGCTCCGCGAACCTGGTCGGCGACAGCGGCTCCACGAAGACGTCGAGGATGCCGCCGCAGGTCAGCCCCACGGCGAACGCCTCGTCGTCGCTGATGCCGTACCGCACGAGCACCGGCTGGTCCTCGGCGACCACCCGGGTTGCCAGGTCGTAGACGGCGCCCTCCACGCATCCGCCCGACACCGACCCGACCGCCGTGCCGCCGGCCGTGACGAGCATGGCCGAGCCCACCGGCATCGGAGCCGAGTCGGACGTGCTCACCACGGTGGCCAGTCCACCGGCCGCACCGCTGCTCCACGCCGTCAGCACGGCCCCAAGAATGTCGCGCACGCTGCCTCCCGGAGATCGAACTTGAAGACTAACCTCCCGGCGGGGCGAGGGCGCTCCACAGCACCAGAAAGCGTCGCTCCGCGTCGCGGGCCCGCGCGGCCTCCCGGCGCAGCAGCAGGCCGAAGCCGGCGGTGTCGGCGTTCTCGGCGCGGGCATCCGTTTGCAGGCGTGTCAGCAACTGCCGGGCCACGACGCCGTCCTGGTGCTCGCCGAGACATTCCTGCAGGTCGCGCGCGGTGGCCACGAGTCGCGCGGCACGGGTGGGGCGGGCGGGCACTGCCGCTTAGGAGGTTAACCGCAGCCGTTATGCCACTTTTCGGGCCACATGCACTGCGCCGAACCCAGAGGGGCCGTACGGCCAGTCCAGGGCCAGCCCCACCCCGCCGCCCA
>JBBQYN010000184.1:0-5432 GCA_038208655.1 Actinomycetales bacterium | reverse complement strand
GATTTCGTGGTACAGCGGAACCGAGTCCCAACCGAATTCAACGTTGGAGACATTCTCACTCCACACGCCGGTGGCGTTGGAGTACCACAGCGGAATCGTGGGCAGGTCCTTGAGCAGAACTTCCTGGGCTTCGATGTACTTCGCGGTGGCATCTTCGACGTTGTCGGCCGCGGCGCCTTCTTCGAGAAGGGTCTCGAATTCGGCGCTGCTGTAGTCTTCCTTGTTCGAATCCGCACCCGTCACGTACAGCGGGGCGAGGAAGTTGTACATGGACGGGTAGTCGGCCTGCCATCCGGCGCGGGTCCCGCCGGTGAGTGCCTTGGCGTCGCGGTCATCGAGCGCCGCGGCGAAAGTCGGGTACGGCTTGCCGATGGCGTCGATGCCGAGGGTGTTCGAGACGCTGTTGACCACGGCGTCAACCCAGGCCTGGTGTCCGCCATCGGAGTTGTACGCGATGTCGAAAGTACCGGTGTAGGGAGAGATCGCGTCGGCTTCGGCCCACTTGGCCACGGCTTCTTCGGGGTTGTAGTCCAGGACCTCGGAGCCGGGAAGGGAATCCGAGTAGCCGTCGATGACGGGAGAGGTGAAGTCGGTGGCCGGAGTGCGGGTGCCGTCGAAGATCACGTCGGTGATCTGTGCACGGTCGATCGACATGGAGAGCGCGGCACGGCGCAGCTTGCCTTCCTCACCACTCCAGTGCTCGAGGTAATACGGCATGTTGAAGCCCTGGAAGATCGCGGCCGGCTGGTTCACGAAGGTGTTCGGGAAGTCAGACTGGTAGGTCGCGAACGCGGCGTCGGGCACCTGGTCGAGCACGTCGAGGTCCCCGCCCTGCACGGCCGCGTAGGCGCCATCCTGGGAGGCGTAGAAGACGAAGTCGAGCCCGCCGTTGACGGGGGTGCGGAGGCCCTCGTAGTCGGGGTTGGTCAGCAGCGAGATCTGGATGTCGTGCTCCCAGGCGCCCTCTTCGGCGAGCATGTACGGGCCGTTACCGATGGGGTTCTCACCGAAGGCGTCCATGTCTTCGTAGGCGACCTCGGGCAACGGCGAGTACGCGCTGTAACCCAGGCGCAGCGGCCAGTCGGCTTCCGGTCCGTTGAGCTCGACGGTGAACGTGGTGTCGTCGACCACGGTGAGGCCGGTCAGCTCGGAGTCTGCTTCGTAGTCGAATCCGACGATGTTGTCGAAGAAGTACGAGGAACCCTGCGCGTTGCTGAACAGTGCGCCGTAGTTCCAGGCATCCACGAAGGAGCTCGCGGTGACGGGCTCACCGTTGGTGAAGGTCCAGCCGTCTTTCAGCGTGACGGTCCAGTTCTGAGCGTCGTCGGATTCGATCGACTCTGCGACCTCTTCCGAGGCGACGCCGTCAGCGTCGTACGACATCAGGCCGGCGAAGATCGCGGTGACAATTTTACCGCCACCGGTCTCCGAGGTATTGGTGGGAATCAACGGGTTCTGTGGCTCAGAGCCATTCGTCGTAATGACGGTGCTGTTGCTGCCGGCATCCGTCGAGGCGGCCGAGCAACCCGTAAGAGCGAGGGCGCTCACGGCGGCCAGAGCGATGGCGGTCGTGCCAAATCTCCTGATTTTCAATTTTCCTCCAGTGCAGGGGGGCACTCGACCTGGATTGTGGCCACGTCGATGTACCAAGTACATCGACCCTAGAAGGGGGTGCCGGGCGCGGCATAATGCGGCGGTGAAATGTTACCCATGTGAAACATTTGACCGCGGTATTCTGCAGGGACATTGCCGTTCGTGCACAATTCTTGCGTTTGGGTCGATGTCGACGGACACCCTGCGAATGCTCAGTCGGCCTCCAGCACGCCCGCAGGGAGCGCGCAGACAGCGCGACGAATCGCCGCGCCACTGACGGATCGGCGGGGTTGATCCGCCCGACGCGCGGCAAGCTGACAGAATGTCGACATGGCCGCCGCACCCGTTCCCCGTCCGGCCGCCGTCACGGGCACCGACCGCAGCCGACTGATCTGGGAAGTCGGCATCGTTCTCGGGTTGTCGCTCGGGGCATCCGCTGTCTATTCGATCGTGTCGATCATCGCGCGACTGACCGACACGACCCCGCTCTCGGAGCAGACCGCCACACTGAACCAGAGCCAGTCACCGCGGCAGTGGCTGGACTTCACGTACCAGTTTCTGGGCATCGGCTTCGGCCTGGTCGTGGTGGTGCTCGTATTGTTTCTGCTCTGGCGGCCCGGTCAGAGCCCGTTTCGACGCATCGGCTTCGATTTCACCCAGCCGGGTCGGGACCTGCGCAGCGGTGTGGGACTGCTGTTCCTGATCGGCATTCCCGGCCTGGGGCTGTACCTGGCCGGTCGGGCCTTCGGCTTCACGGTGGACATTGTGCCCGCGCCGATCGACACCTTCTGGTGGACCATACCGATTCTCGTGCTCTCCGCGCTGCGCGCCGCGCTGCTCGAGGAGATCATCGTGGTGGGCTACCTGTTCACCCGGCTGCGACAGCTGGGCTGGTCACGCTGGAGCATCATCGTCTCGTCGGCGGTGCTGCGGGGCAGTTACCACCTGTACCAGGGCATCGGCCCGTTCTTCGGTAACGTGGCGATGGGTATCGTGTTCGGCTGGTGCTACGACCGTTGGGGGCGCACCATGCCTCTGGTCGTGACGCACTGGCTGCTGGATATTCTCTCGTTCGTGGGGTATCCGCTGGCCCTGCTCTGGTTTCCCACCCTGCTCGGTTAGGCACGAGGGCCGGGCGCAGGTTAGTCGCGCGGGCGCAGTTTCTACACTGCGCCCGGGTGTCAAACCTGCGCCCACGACATCACTGCGCGCCGCGACGCCCGTGCGCGGGCTGGTTACTCGAAGGCCTCGGGCGGCGGGCAGGAGCAGGCCAGGTTGCGGTCGCCGTAGGCGTTGTCGATGCGGCGCACCGGCGGCCAGTACTTGCCGCGCACCAGGCTCGGCAGCGGGTAGACCGCCGTGGCGCGGTCATACGGGTGCTCCCACTCCCCCGCGATCACGGCATGCGCGGTGTGCGGGGCGTTGTGCAGCGGGTTGTCGTCGGCCGGCCAGGTTCCGGCGCCCACGGCATCCGCTTCGGCCTTGATGGCCAGCATCGCTTCGATGAACCGGTCGATCTCGCCGAGGTCTTCGCTCTCGGTCGGTTCCACCATGAGGGTGCCGCCCACCGGAAAGCTCATGGTCGGCGAGTGGAAGCCGTAGTCGATGAGGCGTTTGGCGACGTCGTCGACGGTCACGCCGGTGGCCGCGGTGAGCGGCCGCAGGTCGAGGATGCACTCGTGCGCCACGAGCCCGTTCTCACCGGAGAACAGCAGCGGGAACGCTCCCTCGAGGCCCTTGGCCACATAGTTCGCCGCGAGCACGGCCGCCGCCGATGCGTCACGCAGCCCGTCGGCGCCCATCATGCGCACATAGGCCCAAGAGATCGGCAGGATGCTCGGGCTGCCGTACGGGGCCGCAGAGACCGGTTCGCCGCCGTGCACCACGGTCGTGGCGGGCTCGCCGGGGGCGCTGAGCAGGTAGTGCTCATCGCTCTGGGCCAGCGGATGCCCCGGCAGGAACGGAGCCAGGTGTGCCTTGGCCGCGACCGGCCCGACACCGGGGCCGCCGCCGCCGTGCGGGATGCAGAACGTCTTGTGCAGGTTCAGGTGCGAGACGTCGCCGCCGAAATCGCCGTACCGGGCGAATCCCAGCAGCGCGTTGAGGTTGGCACCGTCGACGTAGACCTGTCCGCCGGCCTCATGCACCGAGCGGCAGATCGTGGCCACCTCGTGCTCGAAGACGCCGTGCGTCGACGGGTAGGTGATCATGAGCGCCGCGAGATCGTCGGCGTGCTCCGCGATCTTCGCTCGGAGGTCGCCGAGGTCCACGTTGCCGAGGTCGTCACAGGCCACCACGACCACGCGCATGCCGGCCAGCACGGCGGAGGCCGCGTTGGTGCCGTGCGCACTGGACGGGATCAGGCAGACAGTGCGCCCGGCGTCGCCGTTGGCGAGATGGTAGCTGCGAATGGCGAGCAGTCCCGCCAGTTCGCCCTGACTGCCAGCGTTGGGCTGCAGCGACACGGAGTCATACCCGGTCACGTCGGTCAGCCACGTCTCCAGCTGGGTGATCAGCGTGAGATAGCCTTTCACGTCGGCGCGCGGCGCGAACGGGTGCAGTCCGGCGAATTCCGGCCAGCTGACGGCCGCCATCTCGCTGGCCGCATTGAGCTTCATGGTGCACGAGCCCAGCGGGATCATGCCGCGGTCCAGCGCATAGTCGGAGTCCGCGAGGCGCTTGAGGTAGCGCATCATGCTGGTCTCGGAACGGTGCGTGTTGAAGACCGCGTGGGCGAGGAACGTGCTCGTGCGCGCGAGCGTGCCGGGCAACCCGGAGGCTCGGGCCTCGAGGGCGACGTGACCGAAGGAATCCCGGGCCCCAAAGGCCCCGAGCAGCACGGTGAGATCGCCGGTGGTGGTGGTCTCGTCGACCGAGAGGCCCAGCGTGTCGGCGTCGACGAGGTGCACGTTGATGCCGGAGTCCGCGGCGCGCGCCGCGATCTCGGCCGCCCGGCCCGGAACACTGACCCGCACGGTGTCGAAGAAGCTGTCGCCGAGCACGCTCACGCCGGCGGTGCGCAACGCTGCCACCAGAGCGCCGGCTCGGGCGTGTACCTGTCCGGCGATCTGACGCAGCCCGTCGGGGCCGTGGTACACCGCGTACATGCCGGCCATCACGGCCAGCAGCACCTGCGCGGTGCAGATGTTCGAGGTGGCCTTGTCACGGCGAATGTGCTGCTCGCGCACCTGCAGGGCGAGGCGGTAGGCGGGGTGACCGTCGGCGTCCACGCTCACGCCCACGAGCCGGCCGGGCAGCTGACGTTCCAGGCCCTTCCGCACGGCCATGTACCCGGCGTGCGGGCCGCCGAAGCCCATCGGCACGCCGAAGCGCTGGCTGGTGCCCACGGCTACGTCGGCGCCGAGCTCCCCCGGCGAGGTGAGCAGGGTGAGGGCCAGCAGGTCGGCCGCGACCACGGCGAGAGCTTTCTGCTCGTGGGCCAGGGCGATGACGGATGCCGGGTTCCAGACCCGTCCGCTGGCCGAGGGGTACTGCACGAAGATCCCGAAGTACTCCCCCAGGTCTTCGGCGGTGGTGTGCTCGTTGAGCTGCACCACGTCGAGGTCGATGTCGAGTGCGGAGGCGCGGCTGCGCAGCAAAGCGTGCGTCTGCGCGAAGGCGTCGGCGTCGACGATGAAGCGGCGGGAGGGCACCTTGGACGCGCGGCGGGCCAGCAGCATGCCCTCGACGACCGCGGTGGATTCGTCGAGCATCGACGCGTTCGCGGTGGAGAGCCCGGTGAGGTCGGCGACCATGGTCTGGAAGTTGATCAGCGCCTCCAGCCGGCCCTGCGAGATCTCCGGCTGGTAGGGCGTGTAGGCGGTGTACCAGCTCGGGTT
>JBBQYN010000183.1:0-5458 GCA_038208655.1 Actinomycetales bacterium | reverse complement strand
CCATGGACGAACGCCGCGCTATCAAGGTGCTGCTGCGCCCGTAACCACGCGCAGGTAACGACCGGGCCTCGCCGGGGCCGCTCCACCGATTGGACACCGCATGAACCAGCCCATTCTCTGGGGCGGCCTGCTCGCCGTCGCGATCGTGACGGGGGCCGTGCGCTTTCTAGTGGGACGGCCGTTCTGGCCGCGCCGGGCCGTCTCGATCGGCCCGGTCGCCCGCGGGGTCGCCCTGCTCAGCATCCTGGCGCTGGTGTTCCACTGCGCGGCGATGTTCTTCACCCCGTGGGTCACCGCGGTACCGTTTCTCGAACCGCTGGCGCGGTCGGTGAACGCCATGGGCGTGGCCAGCCAGGTCGCCTACTGGGTTCCGGCCGTGCTGTTGCTCGCCGCGTGGGCCCGGGTCTGGTGGCCCGGCCTCGTGCTGATGGTCATCACCCTGGCCGGCGTGGGCGCGACCATGTACTGGCCGTACCCGCTGGTCACCCACCTGTGGTGGCTCGGCGCGGTCATCGTCGCCGGTGTGCTCGTCTCCAGCACCCTCGTCGGCAGCGCGTCCCGCCGCCGGGCCGTGGTCGCGGCGTAAGCGGCGGGCCCGCGCCTCACCCGGTTTAGTCGTTGACGAGCAGCAGCTCGGTGAGCGGCTTGCGCACGCGCGGGGCGATTTCGCGCTCGCGCAGCTCGGGGGTCAGGTCGTCGAGTGCACCGAGCACGCCGAGGGCGGTCACGGTGACCACGCTCTGATCGGCGGCGAGACCGAACGCCGCGGCGATCGCGGCGGCGTCGAAGCCACCCAGCTGGTGGGTGTGCAGGCCCTCATGCTGGGCCTGAACGCTCAGGTGCGCCACGGCCTGGCCCAGGTCGTAGCGCGCCCAGGAATTTTCCCGGGGCTCGGCGCCGGGTTCCCCGGGCAGGTTGACCTGGGCGACATTGGCGATGAGAACGGATGCCGTGTCGGCCCACGCCTTGTTGAACCCCATCAGCGCGTCGGTGATCAGGCCGAAGCTCGCGGTGCCACGCCGGGCCACGATGAAGCGGGCCGGCTGCATGTTGCTCGCCGACGGTGCCCAGCGGGCCGCTTCAAGAACGGTCGTGAGCGTCGCCTCATCGATCACGGCGGTGGCGTTGTAGCCGCGCGGGCTCCACCGCTCGGCGAGCGGGGACAGCAGCGGGGCATCCGTGACGGCATTGCGGCTGGGCGTGGTGAGGGTCATGGTCATCCTTTGGTGGGGCCGAACACGAATAGGCTCGGGACAACGCTGACCCAGATGTGTCAACCGTGCGCGGCGGCCCAATATTCCGGTCAGTTGCCCTGCAGGCGGTTGCGCACCTCGCGGCGCAGCACCTTGCCGATCAACGACCGGGGCAGCTCGTCAACCTCCACGATGCGCTTGGGAATTTTGTACGCCGACAGCCGGGTGCGGCAGTGGTCGCGCAGCATGTCCACATCGAGCTTGGCGCCCGGACTCATGACCACCACGGCCACAATATCTTCGCCGCCGGTCTCACGCGGTAGCCCCACGGCCGCGGCATCGGCCACGTCGGGATGGTTGATCAGGGCTTCCTCGACCTCGCTCGGCGACACGTTGAAGCCGCCGGTCACGATGAGTTCCTTCATACGGTCCACGATGGTGATGAAGCCGTCTGCGCTGACCCGGGCGATGTCGCCGGTGCGCAGCCAGCCGCCGGGCAGCAGGCATTCGGCGCTGGCGCTGGGCCGGTCCCAGTACCCGGAGAAGACCTGCGGGCCGTGCAGCAGCAGTTCCCCCTCGGTGTCGAAACCCAGCTCAACGGACGGGTCCTTCGGGTCGACGACGCGAATATCGGTGCTCGGGAACGGCACGCCCACGGTGCCGGGGCGGCGGCTTGGGCCGATCGGGTTTCCGGCGGCGATCGGGGAGGCCTCGGTCATGCCGTAGCCCTCCACCAGCAGGCCGCCGGTGGCATCTTCCCAGCGCGCCACAATCGACACGGGCAGGTTCATCGCGCCGGAAATCGCGAACCGCACGCCTTCGAGGCTCACCTTGCGGGCCGCGGCGGCCGTCACGAGACGGTCGTAGATGGGCGGCACGGCGGGCAGGAACGTGGGCGGCGCGTGCTTGGCCGCGTCGAGCACGAGGCCTTCGTCGAATTTGGGAAACAGCACCAGACGGGCCCCGATGCTCATCGCGAAGGTGAGGCACAGGGTGAGGCCGTAGGCGTGGAACATCGGCAGCACCGCGTAGACGGTCTCCCCGCCCGGGCGCAGTCCCACGACCCAGGCTGTGCCCTGGGCGGCGTTGGCGCGCAGGTTCAGGTGCGTAAGAATGGCGCCCTTCGGAGTGCCCGTGGTGCCGCTGGTGTACTGCAGCACGGCGGTGTCACTGAGAATGGGGCGCGGGTGGGTGGAGCGCAGTTTGCGGGTTTTCAGGAGCGCCTCCCACGACAGTCCGCCCTTGAGCGGCCCGGTGGTGAGCGCGTCGCGGGCGGTGCGGGCCTTGCTGATCGGCAGGCGCAGCAGCACCCGCTTGGCCAGGGGCATCGCACGGGTGAGGTCGACCGTGACGACGTCGGTCACGCCCATGTCCTTGGGGAAGTCATGCACGGTGTCATAGACCTTGTCCCAGACGATGGCGACCCGGGCACCGTGGTCTTCGAACTGGTGCCGCAGCTCCCGCTCGGTGTAGAGCGGGTTGTGCTCCACCACGATGGCTCCCAGGCGCAGCACCGCGTAGAAAGCGACCACGTGCTGCGGGCAGTTCGGCAGTACAAGGGCCACCCGGTCGCCCTTGCGCACACCGAGGCGGCGCAGCCCGTTGGCGGCCCGGGCAATCTGGTCGCCGAGGTCTGCGTAGCTGGTGGTGGCACCGAAGAAGTCCAGCGCCACACCGTCGCCGAAGCGGGTGACGGAGGCGTCCATCATGTCGGTGAGGGTCTCGGTGACGGTGTCGATGGTGGCCGGCACTCCCGGGGCGTACGACGCCAGCCAAGGCTTGTCGGCGAAGGTCACGGTGTGCTCGGAGATCATTGGGTCACCAGTTCCTGGGTCAGCGCGGCAACGAAGGCGTCGATGTCGTCTTCGGTGGTGTCGAACCCGCACATCCAGCGCACTTCACCGGTGGCGGGGTTCCAATCGTAGAAACGGAAGGCTTCCCGCACCCGCGCGGCTGCATCCGCCGGCAACACGGCGAACACGGCGTTGGCCTGGGTGGGCTGCGTGAAGCGGATCTCGCCGAGCGCGCCATCCGCTTGCCGGTCGAGGATTGCTGAGCGCAGACGCTGGGCCATGGCGTTGGCGTGGCCGGCGTTACGCAACCACAGGTCGCCCTCGAGCTGGGCGATCAGCTGGGCGGAGATGAAACGCATCTTGCTGGAGAGCTGCATGTTGGACTTGCGCAGGTACTTCAGGCCCACGGATGCGGCAGGGTTCAGCACCACGATGCACTCACCAAGCATCATGCCGTTCTTGGTGCCGCCGAAGCTGAGCACGTCCACACCGGCATCGCGGGTGAACGCCCGCAGCGGCACACCGAGGCTGGCGGCGGCGTTGCTGATGCGGGCGCCGTCCATGTGCAGCGTCATGCCGTGGCTGTGAGCGTGGTCGGCGATGGCCCGCACCTCATCCACGGTGTAGACCGTGCCGAGCTCGGTGCTCTGCGTGATGGAGACGGCGAGCGGTTGCGTGCGGTGCTCATCACCCCAACCCCAGGCTTCCTGGTCGATCAGCGCGGGGGTCAGCTTGCCGTCGGGGGTCACGATGGGCAGCAGCTTAAAGCCGCCGACGCTTTCGGGGGCGCCGCCCTCATCGTTGTGGATGTGCGCGGTCGCCGCGCAGATCACCGCACCCCAGCGCGGCAACATCGACTGCAGGCCCGTGACGTTGGCGCCGGTGCCGTTGAAGACCGGGAAGGCTTCCACACCGGCACCGAAATGGTCCGTGAAGACCTGCTGCAGACGGGCCGTGTAGACGTCTTCGCCATAGGCGATCTGATGGGCGCCGTTCGCGGCGGCCATCGCGGCAAAGATCTCGGGATGGATCCCGGAGTAGTTGTCTGAGGCGAAACCGCGCGAGTTCAGGTCATGAAGTTGGGTCACGGCTCCATTGTCGCGCATTGTGCTGCGCCACACCTGTATTGCCACCGGCGGCATCCGGTGCCTTCAGCGACGCAGGGCCTCGCGCAGGCTGACCCGGGCGCCCATCCGCAGCAGCGAGTTCGAGTAGACCCGAGACCCCAGCACGATGACCGCCCCGGTGACTCCGAGCAGGAGCACCAGCGACACCAACGGTTCCCACCACTGAGCGCTGCCGAGGAAGATGCGCATGGGCATGCCTACAGGTGCCGAAAAGGGAATATACGACATCACCGCGAGCACGGCCGGGTTGCTGTTGAAGAAGATCACCAGGAAATACGGGATCATTACGAGCACCATCACCGGAGCGGTCGCCGGCCCCACATCTTCCTGCCGAGACACCAGCGACGCGGTCGCGGCGTAGAGCGACGCGAGCAGTACGAAACCGAACGCGAAGAACACCGCAAACCAGACGATCGCTGGCCCTACATCGCCGAGCAGCGCGTGCTGCCCGGTTGCGGCCATGCCGATCGAGACGAGGGTTCCGATCGCAAGTATCTGCCCGAACGCCATGATGCTGTTGCCGAGGATCTTGCCCGCCAGCAATGCGCGCACCGAGATCGTCGACAGCAGAATCTCGACCACCCGGGTCTGCTTCTCTTCGACCACGCTCTGCGCGATCGTGGAGCCGAAGGTGACCGCCGACATGAGAAAGACCAGCCCGAACCCGATCGCCACGAGGTAGGCGAGGCCGCCGTCGCCGGTCGTGGGTTCGAGCAGGTCCAGAGCCGGGCTCACGCTCAGGGCCGTGAGCAGCTGGGTCGGCGGGGCATCGAGGGCGATGACGGTCACATCGAGGGCGGAGCCGTCGCCGTTGGACGGCACCACGGCGGCGCTCACGCTGCCGTCCCGCACGAGACGTTCCGCTTCGGCGCGGTCGCCGACCGGCACGAGGTCGAACGCCTGGGTCTGCTTCACGACGAACCCGGCGCTGCCGACCACCGCGACCGAGGGCAGCGACGGGTTCTGCCCGGCGATTCCGGCCAACACGACGGAGGCGACCGAGATCAGAAGCAGGATGCCGGTGGAGATGAGGAATGCCTTGCTGCGCAGCCGCACGACGATTTCACGGGTGGCGACCAGCCGCACGCTGCGTCCGGGGGTGGGAGCGCTGTGTTCCCGGTGGGTGACGCCGTGGTGCAGGGCGGGAGCAGGTGGGTGGGTCTGTTCGGGGGTGCCGTGCCGTTCCGGGGTGCTGCGCGGGTCCGGCCGGTTAGTGGCGCCTGTCGGGGTCATTGCACGACCTCCCGGAAGATGCTGGCGAGCGAGACCCGCTGCGGCCCGAAGGCGGTGACCGGGCCGCGTGCCAGGGCCAGATGCAGCACCTGCTGGCTGGCCGCATCCGTGT
>JBBQYN010000182.1:0-5485 GCA_038208655.1 Actinomycetales bacterium | reverse complement strand
AGGCCCGGGCCGAGGGAGTAGGCAGCGATCGCGGCGATTCCCATCACCATCTGAGCGGATATTCGGATTCCGGTGAGGATGATCGGCCAGGCCAGCGGCAGCTCAACCTGAACCAGCGTGCGGAACCGGCTCATGCCGATGCCGCGAGCGGACTCGACGATCGACGGTGCGATGCCCGAGAGCCCCACCAGGGCATTGCGCAGAATCGGCAGTGTGGCGAAGAAAGCGACCACGATGACGGCCGGGAACACCCCGAAGCCCAGCGGCGCGATCAGCAGCCCGATGAACGCGAACGAGGGGATCGTCAGGCCGATTGCCGAGACCGCATTCGCGACACCGGTCAGCGCCTGACTCCGGTAGGCCAGCGCGGCCAGCAGCACGGCGATCACCGTCGCCAGGACCAGGCACTGCACCACCAGGCTGAAATGCTGCCAGCTGCTGAACAGGATCTGTTGGTACTGATCCCGGATGAAATCCCACACTGGAACACCTCGTCGCCCTCGTTCACACCGGTTCACCACCACCGGCACGGGCGCGACTGGGGCGCCGATGGCGAACTGATGAGACCGCAGGCGTACTGCCCGGGGTGAGGGTGAGGGGCTAGTCTCTCACGACTACCCCCATTGGGGGAGACGCCGGCCGCGGCATCCGTCAGGAGGAGACGCAGCGGAACCCGGTGTTGCCCGTCGTGGAATCCGGTCCCAGGCCCTGCCGTGCCGAGACCCGGTAGCGCCGACAGTACGACTCGTGGCAGAGGAACGATCCGCCCTTGGCGACCCGGTTCCGGCCCGGCGTGAACCAGTCCGCGCACCACTCCCACACATTGCCGGTCATGTTGAATAGCCCGTAACCGTTGGGTTCAAAGGACCGCGCCGGCGCGGTCGCGTACCAGCCGTCGGCCGTGGTGTTGCTCGCCGGAAAAGTGCCCTGCCAGACGTTCATGCGGTGTGCGCCGCCCGGTTCCCGCTCGGACCCCCACGGAAAATTTTGCTGCACGAGCCCACCGCGGGCGGCGTACTCCCACTCGGCTTCGGTGGGCAGCCGTCCGCCGGCCCACGCGGCGTACGCGGTGGCGTCATTCCAGCTCACGTGCACCACCGGATGCTCGGGCAGCGCGGTCAGGCCGCCGAGAGGCCCGCCGGGCTGGTTCCAGGTGGCGCCCTCGACCTGCCGCCACCAGGGAGCCTGCACGGCGCCCCGTGTGGGCGGAAACTCGTCGGGCAGTTCTCCCGCGAAGACGAAGCTCCAGCCGAACCGTTCGGCGTCGGTGCGGTACCCGGTGGCGGCGATGAACGCAGCGAACCTGTCGTTGGTGACCGTGCCGGCCTCGATGCGGAACGCGGCGACCGACACCGTACGCACCGGGCCTTCACCGTCGTCGGGATAGGCGAGTGGGTCGTCGCTGCCCATCAGGAAGGTGCCCCCCGGCAGGGCGACGGCGTCACCCAGGCTGCCCGGCGCTGCCTGTGCTGCCTGTGCTGCCTGTGCTGCCTGTGCTGCCTGTGCAGCCTGAACCGGGGTGCGCGGATGCGCCGGTCCGGCTTCGTCAGCCCGGCCGCCCGGGGGCGGGCCCTCAGCGCTCGGGCTGCAGCAGTGCTCGCTCACTGGTGCGCCAGGGTGTGCCGAGCCACGTCGTCGGTGCTGCCGGTCACGGCATCCTCCAACACATCGATACGCACGAAGTTGATCGTGCCGGTGAAAGCGTTGTCGAGGGGAGCGTAGTCCTCCGTCACCGGGGTGCCGAGGTCAACGCCGATGTTCAGGGTCTCATCGAACGAGAAATAGTACGCCGTGGTGCGGTCGACCCGTCCGGAGCCGAGCACCACGTCACCGTCGAGCAGGGTGATGCTGGCCCCGCGACCCAGGCCGCCACCGTCATAGTCGAAATGCATCTGCAGCTCGTGGGCCCCGGCACCGAGGGCCGTGGTGGCCCGCACGGTGTTCCGGTAGGTTCCGTAACAGTTGTACGCGTACGTGAGCACGCCGTTTCGGCAGTACAGCGACCAGCCGCCGAAACGACCCCCCTGGGCGATGAGCACCCCCGACACGGTGTCGGCCAGGTCGTCGGGAACGACAACGCTCGCGGTGATCGTATGCGACCGGTTCTTGGTGTTCATGGTGGTTTCTTCGGTGAAGCGCCCCATCCCGGCCGAGAACGTCATCGATTCACGGCCGGCAAGCAGGTCGATGCGTCCGGCGAGGAACGGGTTCTCCCGCTCGGTGACCCGGTCGTCCAGCGGAAACACCTGGTAGCGGCCGGCCTCCCGCACGAAAACTTCCTTCAACTCCTCAAGTTTGTCGGGCAGCGCGGCGGCGAGGTCGTGGGCCTGAGTCCAATCGACGGATGTGTCGTAGAGCTCCCAGACATCGTCTTCGAAGGCGGGCAGGCCGTCGGGCAGCATCAGCCACGGGGTGCCGTGCCGCGTGACGGCCATCCACCCGTGGTGGTAGATGCCACGGTTGCCGCACATTTCGAAGTACTGCGTGGTGCGTTGGTCGGGCGCGTCGGCGTCGGTGAAGCTGTAGACCATCGAGGTGCCCTCGATCGGGCTCTGCGGGATTCCGTTGACGCTGGTCGGCGCCGGCAGGCCGGTCGCCTCGAGAATGGTGGGGAGAATGTCGATGACGTGGTGGAACTGGTGCCGCACGGTGCCCGCGGTCGCCCCGCGGATCTTGTCGCCCCAGCGCAGGATCATGCCGTCACGGGTGCCGCCGAAGTGGCTGGCGACCTGCTTGGTCCACTGGTACGGCGCGTTCATGGCCAGCGCCCAGCCGACCGGGTACAGGCCGTAGGTCGATGCGTCGCCGAAGGAATCGAGCCGGCCGGCCATCCGCGCGGTGTCGTCGGCGATGCCGTGCCCCACGAGGTGCTCCTGCAGAGTGCCTTCGATGCCGCCCTCTCCCGAGGCGCCATTGTCACCGAGCAGGTACACGATCAGGGTGTTGTCGAGTTCGCCGAGGCGTTCCAACTCGTCGACGAGACGGCTGACCTGGGCGTCGGTGTGCTCGGCGAAGCCCGCGTATGTTTCCATGAACCGGGCCGCCACAGCACGGGCCTCATCGTCGAGATCGTCCCAGGCCGGCACTCCCTCGGCCCACGGGCCAAGCTCGGCGTCCTCGGGAACCAGTCCGAGGCGCTTCTGCCGCTCCAGCGTCTGCGTACGCTGCACATCCCAGCCGCCGTCAAACTGACCACGGTACTTCTCGATCCATTCCGGGGCCACGTGGTACGGGGCATGGGTCGCACCGAACGCGAGGTAGGTATAAAAGGGCTTCTCGGGCGTCAGTGCGTTCTGCGTGCGAATCCACTCGATGGCGTGATCGGTAAGGTCTTCCGAGAGGTGGTAGCCCTCTTCGGGCCGCTGCTCGGGTACGACGGGTGTGGTGCCGTGGAACAGCTGCGGATACCAGTGGTTCATCTCGGCGCCCATGAAGCCGTAGAACTCGTCGAACCCTTCCCCCGTGGGCCACCGGTCGAACGGGCCCGACAGGCTGACCTCGCGGGCGGGAGTCTGATGCCATTTGCCGAAGGCTGCGGTGCTGTATCCGTTGCCGCCGAGGATCTGCGCGGTCGTCGCCGCGCTCGAGGGGCGGTAGCCGTTGTAGCCGGGGGAGGAGGTGGCCATCTCGGTGGTGCCGCCCATGCCCACGGAGTGGTGGTTGCGGCCGGTGAGCAGGGCCTGCCGGGTCGGCGAACACAGCGCGGTCACGTGGAATCGGCTGTAGCGCAGACCTTCGTCGGCCAGCCGTTGAGCGGTCGGCATCACGCACGGTCCGCCGAACGGCGACGAGGCGCCGAACCCCATGTCATCGATCAGGACGACGACCACGTTCGGTGCGCCCGTGGGCGGCAGCAGTGCCTCGACCGGCACACCGTTCTCCCGAATCGGATCGGGGATGGGCAGGCTGGTGCGGGACTCGGGAGGTCGTTTCATGGGTGGCTCACAATCTGGTACGGGAGGTGGTTACGGCGTGCGGTGACGCCTCAGTTCAGAAACAGTGCGGCGAGCAGGGCGAGGTACACCACGATGAAAATCGCCGGCGTCACGATGCGCACCACGTTGATCCACGGAGCGGATGCCGCAATACGGCGAATCAGCGCGCTCGTGGTGTCGAGGGCACGCAGGTCGTCGATGATCGAGAGACCCTCATTCGCCGCGGAGATCTGCACGAGGGCGCCCAGGATGCCCGAGGCCAGCAGAATTCCGGCCGCGGCGACGCGCACGGTCAGCTCGGTGCCTTCCAGCCCGAGGGCCAGGAACCCCACCAGGGCGGTCAACAGAAATGTCGGGGCCAGCTGCGAGATGATGATGTGCCAGCGGGCTTTGGTCCACAGGGCGATGAGCTCGTGTTCGGTCATGGGGGCTCCGGTCGTCGTGCCCGCGTTCGGCCGCGGAACAGTTCTAGTCTGACCGGTCGGCGTCGTGGCCGCTCACCACCACGCCGCACATGTCACGCACCGGAGCCTCACAGGACCGGCTCGTAAAATAAGGACATGTCATCGAGCCTCTCCCGCGATATCGCCCGCGGCAGCGACCCCCAGCATCCGTTTCGGCAACGTCTGCGACGTCTACGGGACTGGGTGGGTGTGCACCCCCGGCTGCGCTGGCTGTACAAGCTCGTGGTCGGCCTGATCGGCGGCCTCGTCGTGATCACCGGCGTGATCCTCATCCCGCTGCCCGGACCGGGCTGGTTGGTCGTGTTCGTGGGCTTGGCGATTCTCGGAACGGAATTTCCCGCGGCCGCACGTGGTGCCGCGTTCCTCAAGCGCATCGTCACCCGCGCCTGGGGTTGGTGGCAGGACCGCCGCGCCGCCCGCGCCGTCGCCGTCGCCGAACGCGCCTGAACCGTCGGGCCAGAGTCTTCCGGGCTGTCCCCGCCGCAGGCGCTGCGCAACGTCGTGGCCGAGGGGGTGCTCGCTGAGCGGATCGGGTCCGGGCGCACCCGTGCGGCGCTCACCGCGCAGACCGTGAACCCGCCCACCGAGTCTGGCTCCATTCGCACCTGGATCGGAGTGGGCGGCAGCCCGGAATCGGTCATCCGGGCCGCACACTACGGTCTGCCCCTGATGCTGGCCATCATCGGTGGTGCCCCGCTGGCCTCCGCCCCGCTCGTTGACCTGTATCACCGTACGCTCGCTCAGTTCGAGAAGCCGGCGATGCCCGTCGGTCACCACTCGCGGGTGGGCTCGGGCCACCCGGGAACGTTTCGAGGCCGAAGCCGAGCCCGACGGTGCCGTCTTCGTGGGGTCACCGGAAACGGTCGCCAGCAAGATCGCCGCCGTCACGCAGCGGCTGGGACTGCAACGCTTCGACCTGAAATACAGCATCGGCAGCATGCCGCATGAGCAGCTGATGCAGAGCATCTCGCTGTACGGCACCGAGGTGGCGCCGCTGGTGCGGGCGAAGTTGGCCTGACGGCACCCGAAGTGGGGCGGCGGCTCTCCCGGGACGCGGTAACGTACACAACACGGTGAGCTGAGCCG
>JBBQYN010000181.1:0-5505 GCA_038208655.1 Actinomycetales bacterium | reverse complement strand
TCGCTCATCGGGGCGAGCAGCGGCAGAGCTCCGCCGGGCAGTTGCACCGTCTCGTACGCGATCGCGGTCATGCCGCTGCCCTGCAGCGCCTGCAGCAGCTGCGGTTCGGCGGCCAGGTGCAGGTAGGCGAACAGCACCAGGTCCTCACGAAAATAGCGGTACTCGCCCGGCAGGGGTTCCTTCACCTTGAGCAGCAGCTCGGCCCGGGCCCAGGTGCTGGCCGCATCGGGCAGAATCGTGGCACCGGCCGCTGCGAAGGCGTCGTCGGTGATCTGCGAGCCCAGACCCGCTCCGGACTCCACCAGCACCTCGTGGCCGAAGCCCACCAGTTCGTGCACGCCGGCCGGGGTGATGGCCACCCGAAACTCGCTGTTCTTGATTTCCCGGGGAACGGCAACTCGCATCTCGAGGCTCCTTCGCGCTCACGCGCCAGCCTACGACCCTCACCGGTTGCGGCACAGTGGTCGACCCAGAATGGCGCCGATCACCGGACAGCGGAGCCGTGCCTATCGGTAGGAGGGCCGAATGCTGCCCACCGGCAGGCCTCCGCCGTTCACCGTGAGGCCAAGCTCGGGCAGCAGCGCGTCGACGTCGGCCTGGGCGAGGGCACCGGCGTCGGTGAGCAGACTCAACGCGACGATCGTGGCCGCCCGCAGGTTTCCGTCCAGAATCTTCAGCGCTACCGTGGTGCCGTTCTCGGCCGCTGCCACCAGAATGCCTTCGGCGCCGCCCTTGATGAACAGGCCCAACCGGTCGATCACGGCACTGTCGGACAGGCCAGGTCCGGCAATGACCCAACCGTTCTGCCGCACCGCTTCGGCGAGAAAGCCCGCCTCGCGGTAAATGGCGAACGGGGAACTCGACTTCGAGCCGGCGATGCGAGCGATGCCGCGGGCCAGGCCGGTCAGCGAGAGGGAATGCACCGGGGCGCCGCATCCGTCGACACCGCTGATGCTGGGGCGCTCGCCGGTGAACCTTTCCAGCACGTCAAGAATGCGCTTTTGCAGCGGATGCCCCGGCTCGAGGTACCCGGACAGCGGCCAGCCGTTCTGCGCGCACGCCAACAGCATCGCCGCGTGCTTGCCGGAGCATTCCATGTAGATCGGGGCGGGCACGGCCCCTTGGCGCACCAGGGTGTCGCGGGTGGCGCGGTCGATGGGCCAGGCAGCCGGGCAGCCCAGTGCCGATTCGTCGATGCCGGCCCGGGCGAGCAGACCGCGCACCAGGTCGGTGTGCCGGGCGGTGCCGCTGTGGCTCGCCGTGGCGATCGCCGCGTCTTCACCGCGCAGGGTGACGCCGCTGGCCATCACCGCGATCGCCTGGAACGGTTTCATGGCCGAGCGGGGAAAGACCGGGCTGGTCACGTCGCCGAGGGTGCGCAGCGTTTCGCCGGCCGCGCCGAGCACGATCGCGGATCCGGCGTGCCGGGATTCCACGAATCCGCTGCGTTCCACGACGGCCAGTTCGACGGCGTCGGTGACGGTGAAGGTTTCGATCAGGGCGGTGCTCGTCACGGTACGGCCGGCCCTAGTGCGCGGCGGTGGCGGGCGTGGCGGGCAGCGACGCGATGGCGTCGTCGATAACGCTGAGCGCGTCGGCGATCAGGGCGTCGCTCAGGGCCAGGCTCGGCAGGAAACGCAGCACACTGCCGTAGGTTCCTGCGGTGAGCAGCAGCACCCCGTGCTGGCTGGCATAGGCGGAGATCGCACTGACGGCGGCGGCGTTAGGCAGCTTGGTGGTGGTGCCGGTTCCGGGCTGCACCAGCTCGATGGCGATCATGGCGCCGCGGCCCCGAATCTCGCCGATGATGTCGTGCTTGGCCTGCAGCGCTTCGAGCCCGGCAGTGAGGGAAGCGCCGATGCGCTGAGCCTCCAGCAGCAGGTTGTTGTTCTCGATGGCCTCGAACACCGCAATCGCAGCGGCGCAGGCGACGGGGTTACCGCCGAAGGTTCCGCCCAGGCCACCCGGGTGGGAGGAGTCCATGATCTCGGCGCGACCGGTGACGGCGGCGAGCGGAAAACCGCCGGCGATGCCCTTGGCGGTGAGTACCAGGTCGGGAACCCAGCCGAAGTGCTCGCTGGCGAAGTACTTGCCGGTGCGGGCCATGCCGCTCTGTACCTCGTCGGCGATCATCACGACGCCGTTGGCGGTGCACCATTCCTGCAGCAGCGGCAGGTACCCCTCGGCGGGAACCATGAAGCCACCCTCACCCTGAATCGGTTCCACGACCAGGCAGGCCAGGTCGGCCGCACCGATGACCTTCTCGAGGTACATGATCGTGCGGGCCGCCGCATCCGCCCCGCTGAGGCCGTCGTGGAAGGGGTAGGAGCTCGGGGCGTGGTAGACGTCGCTGGCGAGCGGGCCGAAGCCGGTCGCGTACGGGGCGGCTTTGTAGTTCATGGCCATGGTCAGCACGGTGCGGCCGTGGTAGGCGTGGTCCAGCACGGCGACGGCGCGGCGGCCGGTGTGCTTGCGGGCGATCTTCACGCCGTTCTCCACCGCTTCGGCGCCGGAGTTGATCAGCACGCTCTTCTTCGAAAAGTTACCGGGGGTGTGCTGGGCGAGCAGCTCGGCCACGCGCACGTATTCCTCGTAGGGCGTGATCGTGAACAGGGTGTGCACGAAGTCCTGCGTCTGCGCGACGGCGGCCGCGACGACGCTGGCTTCGGTGTGGCCGATGGTCGTCACGCCGATGCCGGCACCGAGGTCGATGAACTGGTTACCGTCCACGTCGACGACGATCGCGCCATTGGCCTTCTCCATGTAGACGGGGAGCATCGAGGCCACGCCGCCCGAGACCACGGCGAGGCGGCGCTGGTGCAGTTCCACGGACTTCGGGCCGGGAATGGCGGTGAGGATCTTTCGTTCCTGCGCCACGGTGTAGACGGGGGCGGACGGGGCGGGCACGGCGGCAGAAGTCAGGGTGTCAGTCATGATCTGATTAGTTTACCGACCCGGGCCGTGCCACACGCTGAGGTGACTGAAAGAATCGTGTGCAGGTTGCCGGGCTAGCAGGCAGCGAAGGAGAATCATGAACGGGGTACACAACTACGCGGTACGGGTGCACTGGACCGGTAACCGCGGCACCGGAACCAGCCACTACAAGGCCTACGGGCGCGACCATGTCATCACGGCCGAGGGGCGGGCATCCGCTTCACAGCCCGTCATTCTCGGGTCGAGTGACCAGACCTTTCATGGTGACGCGGACCGGTGGAACCCCGAAGAACTGCTGCTGGCCGCCCTCAGCCAGTGTCACCTGCTCAGTTACCTGCACGTCGCGGCGCGAAACGGGGTCACCGTGACCGGCTACACGGATGCCGCGCTCGGCACCATGGAGCAGCTTCCGGCCGGCGGCGGCCGGTTCACCAGCGTCACGCTGCGGCCCCGGGTCACCGTCAGCGACCCGGCCCAGGTGGATTTCGCGCAGTCGCTGCACGCGGAGGCCGCCGCGGAGTGCTTCATCGCGGCATCCGTCAACTTTCCCGTGCTGCACGAACCGCAGACCACGGCCGTGGGGGCAGTCCAACGGGTCGCCGAACCGTGAGTTGATCCGCTTTTCACCCGGGTGATCGGGGTCAAACTCACGGCTCGGCGCTGAAATGCATCGAAGCTACTGTGGTTTACGTGGTAGTACCGCAAATGTAGTACCGTGGGGTGCGTTGCAATGACAGGGTCAAGAACTGCCGAATCGTCGACGCGAAGGAGACCGATGGATACCACCCAACTGCTCAAGGGGGTGCTCGATGTGGCGGTGCTGGCCGTGATTGCGAATGATGACGGCTACGGCTACGACGTGGTGCGCCGCCTGCGGGCCGCCGGCCTCGACGAGGTCGGCGACGCATCCGTGTACGGCACGCTGCGCCGGCTCTACACGGCGGGAGCGCTCTCCACCTATGTCGTGCCCAGCGATGGCGGACCCAACCGCAAGTATTACGCGATGACTGCGCAGGGGCACGCCCTGCTCGCCGAGCAGCGCGGCAACTGGCACCGATTCGCAAGCACCCTGACCCGGCTACTCGATGACCCGGCCAGCCCCATCCAGCCACGAACACCTTCGAGTACGAACGGGGACCCGTTATGACCGAATCCACCGCACCCACCCCGAGCGTGCGCTCAATCGCCGAATTCGCCGTCGCCGTGCGCGCGGAACTCAGCGATCTGCCCGCCGACGATGTCGACGATCTCACCGATGGTCTGGCGGCGGACCTCACCGAACAGGCCGCCGATGCCGCCGAAGCGGGTGTGGCCTCGCCCGAGCTCGGCGCCCCGGCCGCCTACGCCGCCGAACTTCGGGCCGCAGCCGACCTGCCGCCGCGCACCGAACCCGCGGCCGGTGCGCGGCAAGACTCGTTCCTCCGGCGGCTGGGCACGCGGGCTCGCACCCAGCGAGCGGATGCCGCGCGCGGCATCCGCCAGAGCCCGGCCGGTGCGCAGCTACTCGATTTTCTGCTCGTGCTCCGCCCGGTCTGGTGGGTGCTGCGAGGCTGGGCGGTGTACGCGGTCGCCGAAATCTTCATCGGACGTTCCGTGGCCTTCCTGCCGACCGACCCGTTCCGAACAATCTTTCTTCTGGCCCTGGTCACGCTCAGCGTGCAGTGGGGGCGAGGACGCTGGCTGCCGTGGCGCTGGCTCACCGGCTTTCGCACACTGGTGAGTGTCTGCGCGGTCGTGGCGCTGCCTCTGCTGATACTTGTTGCGGCGCACCAGCTTTCTTATCAGAACACGTACGCGGCGCCCTCTGACTCCTACGTCTCGCCCGGGCTCGTGCAGAACGGCGAACAGGTGACCAACATCTTCGCCTATGACGCTGCGGGCCAGCCCCTGCCCGATGTTCAACTCTTCGACCAGGATGGTCAGCCGCTCGGCGTTGTCGACGACTCGCCGAACACCCCCTACCTGTCCCAGTTCGACGAGGCCGGCACCGAACACGTGCTCGTGCCGAGCCGGCGGGTTCCGGGCGGCAGCGGCTGGAACGTGTATCCCCTGGGTCACGTGGCCTCGGAGGATGTTTATCCGCGCGACGCACTCGCGCAGCTGGAAGCGCGGGAGGCGACCCCGTTCCCCTTCACCCAGGTGCAGCCGCTCGTCGCGGTCTCGGAGTCCGCCGCGGAGCCGGAATCGGGGGAGTCGACAGCGGAAGCGACCCCGTCGGCCGCGCCTCCGGCATCCGCTACCGAAGTACCGACGCCGACGCCCACCGATGCGGGTGCGCAGCAATGAGCGAAGCGGGCGCCGTCACCTGCGGGCAGGTCATCTCGCCGACGGACACAGAACTGCCCGCGACGCACTCCGTGGATGTGACGGAATGGATGCGGGCAGCTGTCGTGCGGGATCAGGCAGCGCTGCACCAGGCACTGCCGAGCAGGGGCTAGTCGGCGGAGAGCAGTGCGAGAGCCTCTTCGATGACCGTCATGGCGTCGTCGATCAGGTCATTGCTGATCACCACGGAGGGCATGATGCGCAGCACGGAGTCCCAGCTGCCGGCATCGAGCACGATGACACCGT
>JBBQYN010000180.1:0-5514 GCA_038208655.1 Actinomycetales bacterium | reverse complement strand
CCCAGAAGGCGCGGCGAAAGCTGACCTTGCGGGTTTTGTGCCGCAGCGTCTGCTGCGCCACAATCGCGCCCGGCCAGCCGCCGACCACGCCGAGCAGCAGCAGCGTGGCCTCTGAAATGCGGCGCCGACCGGCGCGCGCCGCCGCCTTGTCGATCGCGTAAACCACCCCGCAGACCACACTCGTCAGCAGATACCAGCCCAGCACCCCCGCCGTCACCCAGACCAGCACCGGTGCGCCCCACAGCTCGCCCGTCACACGGGCACCGGGCGGCGCTGCTCGGGCCGGGCCGGGCCGATGATCACGGGACGCCGACCTCCCTCGTCACGGTCGGCGTTCTCGCCGAGCACCTGGCAGCGGTCCCGGCCGTGCTGCGCCCAGAGCGCCGCGGTCCACGCGGCCAGCGCCGCATCGAGCAGGTCCTCACGGTGCTTGTACGGCACGTCGAGAAGCGGTGACGCCTCATCGAGCAGCGCGGCGGTTACCGGGTGGGAGCCCAGCCGCAGGGGCGGGTTCGCGGTGTCGAGGCGGCGCATCCGTCGCAGCAGTTCGTCGCATTCGGCGGCCCGGTAGGCACGGCGTTCCCCGGCGGGCAGGGCCAGTTTGGGCCGCTTGTACCGCGGGCGTTCCACCGTGTAGCCGAATTCCGCGGCGCCCACGAGCGTCGTGTACGGGTAGCACTCGAAGAATTCCACCTGCCCCGGGGCAGGCGCCTGCTCGCCGCCGCTGTAGCGGTGCCCGGCGGCCTCCAGGAGCAGCCGCAACGCCACGCCGCCCTGCCAGGGCCGACCGAGGTTGCTCGGGTTCGCGGCGACTTTCCAGCGGCCGTAACGCTGCCCGACCTCACGTTCGCAGTCACGGATGCCGGTGGCGTTGAACACCACGAGCGGCGCGTCGACCGCGACCACGTCGCCCGGCTCGGCCAGCCCGATCACCCACTCGGCGACCGCGCTGATGCCGCGCGCCCAGCCGGCCTGCAGCACCGTGCCGTGCTCGTCGATGCAGACCAGGCCGGTCTCGTTCGCCGGGCGCAGCGCGGTGCCTTCGCCCCAGGCCAGGTCCACGCCGATGAACTTGCGCACGAACTAGTGGCCGCGGGCGAGCCACTCCTCAACGTGGCCCGACTCGTCGCCGATGGTGGTGGAATCGCCGTGCCCGGTGCGCACCACGGTGGCCGCCGGCAGGGTGAGCAGCGTGCCGGTGATCGAGGTCATGATCGTGGGAAAGTCGCTGAACGAACGTCCGGTGGCGCCCGGACCGCCCTGAAAGAGGGTGTCACCGCTGAACAGGGTGCTGAGCCCTTCGGCGTAGAAGCACACCGCGCCGGGGGAGTGCCCGGGAGTGTGCAACACCTGCAGCTCGGTGCCGGCCACCGCGATGCGCTGGCCGTTCTCGAGAGGCTGCGGAACGGCATCCGGGTAGACCCGCTGCCACAGTTCGGTGTCGGCCGGGTGCAGGTACACGGGCGCGCCCGTGGCGGCCTGCAGCTCGGCGACGCCGCCGATGTGGTCGTCGTGCGCGTGGGTGCAGAGGATCGCGGCCAGGGTGCGGTCGCCGATGGCCGCGCGAATCGCGGCCACGTCGTGGCGGCATCAATGACCACGCATTCGGTGTCGTCGCCGATCAGCCAGACGTTGTTCGCGACCTCCCAGGTGCCGCCGTCGAGGCTGAAGGTTCCCTCGGTCACGAGGTGCTCGATGCGCGCGGACATCAGAGCACGACCACGGATCGCAGCACGTCGCCGCCGGCCATCTTGTCGAAGGCCGCGTCGATGTCGGTGATGCCGATCTTCTCGCTCACGAAGTCGTCCAGCGGCAGCCGGCCCTGCAGGTACAGGTCGGTGAGCATGGGAAAGTCCCGTTCGGGCAAGCAATCGCCGTACCACGAGCTTTTCAGCGAGCCACCACGGCCGAACACGTCGAGCAGCGGAATCTCCAGCATCATCTCGGGGGTGGGCACGCCCACGAGAACCACAGTGCCGGCGAGGTCCCGGGCGTAGAAAGCCTGCCGCCACGTTTCGGGGCGGCCCACGGCGTCGATGACGACGTCGGCGCCGAAGCCGCCGGTAAGGGCCTGCACGGCCGAGACCACGCCGGCCTCGTCGAGTGCGGAGGAATCGATCGTGTGGGTGGCGCCGAATTCGCGGGCCTTGTCGAGCTTTTTCGGGTCGCGGTCAATCGCGATGATGACGGATGCTCCGGCGAGGCGGGAGCCGACGACTGCGGCATCCCCGACCCCGCCGCATCCGATCACGGCCACCGAGTCGCCGTGGCTCACGTTGCCGGTGTTCATGGCGGCGCCGATGCCGGCCATGATCCCGCAGCCGAGCAGGCCGACGGCGGCCGGGTCGGCGGCGGGGTCAACCTTGGTGCACTGGCGTTCGTGCACGAGGGTCTTGTCGGCGAAGGCGCCGATGCCCAGTGCCGGGCTGAGCGGGGTGCCGTCGGGCAGGGTCATCTTCTGGGTGGCGTTGAAGGTGTTGAAGCAGTACCAGGGCTCGGCGCGTTTGCAGGCGCGGCAGCTGCCGCAGACGGCACGCCAGTTGAGCACCACGAAGTCGCCCACGGCCACGTGGGTGACCCCGGCCCCGATCACGCTGACCCGGCCGGCGGCCTCATGGCCGAGCAGGAACGGGAACTCGTCGCTGATGCCGCCCTCCTTGTAGTGGTAGTCGGTGTGGCAGACGCCGCAGGTCTCCACGTCGACGATGACCTCGCCGACACCGGGGTCGGGCACGAGGATCTCGGTGATTTCGACCGGTCCGCCCTTCGAACGAACGATGGCTCCGTGAACGGTGGTGGGCATGGGGGCTCCTTGGGGCGCGGGGGTGGGTGCACCACGCCGGCTGAGCTGCCGAGCGCCAGTCGAGGTGCACCGGACCAGCCTACCCAACGTGTCTGCGCGGGCGGACTGGGCCGGTCAGGCCAGCAGTTCGGTGACGCCGCGGTAGATCGTCACGGCCGATCCGACGTAGGCGACCACAATGAGCAGGCGCCGGGCCAGGTGCGGCTGCAGCACCCGGGCGAGCACCTCGCCCAACGCCAGCCCCACCAGGCACGCCGCGCCGATCAGCACCCAGACCAGAACCGGCAGGCTGGGCGTGGTGGCCGCGCCGGTGGCGAACTTGGCCGCCAGCGAGGCCAGTCCCATGGTGAGGAAGAACGGTTGCATGGTGGCCACGAATGACGCGTGCGGCCACCGGGTCGCCACGGCGTACATGCTGGCTGCCGGGCCGCCCACACCGGCGGTGACGTTCATGAATCCGGCCACGAGTCCGGCCCCGACGCGAAAGCTGCTGCGGTCACGCAGGTTCAGCCGCCCCAGCAAGACGGACGCGGTGATGCCGAGTGCGATCAGCACACCGATGGAGATTTCCAGCCACGCCACCGACACCACGCGCAGCACCAGGGCGCCGGGCACGATGCCGAGCAGGGCGGCGGCTGACAGCACGAGGTAGCGGTGCCAGTCCACCTGCCGCCACACCCGCGCCAGAATGACGGATGCCGTCACCACCGCGCACGCGTTGACCAGCATCACCCCGTCGATCGGGCCGAGCAGCAGCACCAGGAACGGAGCGACCACGAGGGCGAAGCCCATGCCGGTGACGCGTTGCAGGCTGGCGCCGGCGAGGACCGCCGTGACGATCAGGACCGTTGTCCACACTGCTGAGGCTCCAGACTGCTGGGGCACCGGGCCCGGGAACGCGCGGGCCCGACCGGGCGCACGCGGGTGGGATCAGTGCTCGCGCACCCGTTCGAGGAGCAGGGCGATCAACAGCACCCGCTGGTGTTCTTCGTTGGTGAGAGCGACCATCTCGGTCACGGCGACACGGTCTTCGTCGCTGGAGAGCGCCACATCGAAGTCGGACAGACCCTGGATCACGTCGATGAGTCGCTGGGCACTGGAGACGTGGGGTGTTTCGGGGGTATCCATGCCTCCACGATACAAGCGCACCGGCCGGCCGGCGCACCCGAGCCGGCCGCAGCCCCCACGCTCAGGCGTGGGGGCTGCGGCGATCGAGTGTGACGCTACGAGTTTTCGGAGTCGGTGGTAGGGGCATCCGTCGACGGGGTGGTCGCCTCGGTGCCGTCATGGTCACCGCGCGGGCCGCCCTTGCCCGGTCCGCCGTCGCCCGGGCCGCCGTCGGCAGGTTTGGTCGGGGCGGTGCCGATCGTGGTGGCGTCGAGGCTGGTGCCGTTGCTGTTCACCGTGCCCGCGGCGCGGATCTCGGTGCCGGCCGCGAGGTCGGCGGTAAGGTCGTCCTCGAACACCGTGTCGGAACTGACCTGAATCGTGCGGGTGAATCCGTCGCGGTCGGTGATCGTGATCGTGCTGCCGTCCGCCGACACAACGGTGCCGTGCAGGTGCGGCTCGTGGGCCGGGCGTTCGGTGCTGCTGCTCGAGTCGGATGTGGTGGCGGCTGAGTCAGTGGCGGCTGAGTCAGTGGCGGCGAAGGCGACGCCGGCGCCGCCGAGGACCAGGGCGGCCGCGGCGACGGCGCCGATCACGAAGGGGGCGCGGCGGCGTGGCGCGCGGCTGACGGTGGTGATGAGGGTCATGAGAATCTCCTGGGTTCGAATAGTGATGTTGACCCGGTGTTCTTCGGGCTCAGTGCAATGTTTGGCAGCGAATCTGAAGACGCGCTGAAGTTCTCCTGTCACGGCAAGGCCTGCAGCTCATTCATAAACAACGCACAGATTCGCCTTACCCAACGCTCAGGTTCGCGGCGCAGTCTGACGGCATGCCTCCCGCCCCCGCCCGCGTGCTTGTCGTCGAAGACGAGCCTTCCCTGCGCGAGGCCATCGGGCACGCGCTCGCCGGAGCCGGATTCACCGTCGAGACCGCCGGCGATGGCCACGACTTCCCGGCCGTGCTCGCCCGCTTTCGACCGGATGCCGCGGTGCTGGACATCTCGTTGCCCGGCGAGAGCGGGCTGCGCCTGGCCCAACGGCTCACACACGCGGGGGACACCCCGGTGCTGTTCGTCACCGCCCGGGACGGCGTGGCGGAACGGCTCGCCGGATTCGCGGCCGGCGCCGACGACTACATCCTCAAACCCTTCGTCCTGGCCGAACTCGTGGCACGGGTCACCGCCGTGCTGCGCCGCACCGGCCGGCTGGTGTCGCCGACCCTGCAGGTGGGCGACCTGATCGTGAACGACGACGCGGCCACCGCCACCCGCGCCGGGGTACTGCTGGAGCTGACCGCCACCGAACGCCGACTGCTGAGCTATCTCGTGCAGAACCGCGGCCGCACCATGTCGAAGACCCAGATTCTGACGCAGGTGTGGGGCTATGACGATTACGACCCCAACCTGGTGGAGGCCTACGTGAGCACGCTGCGGCGCAAACTCGACGTGCACGGTCCCCGGCTGATTCACACCGTGCGCGGGATCGGCTACCGCGTGCAGGCCTGACCCGCCACCGACATCCGCCCCGCGCCCCCGACCGACCCGATTTGCCGACCCAAAGGTCTCCCGATGCGCACCACCTCGCTCCGCCTGCGCGTGATCGCCG
>JBBQYN010000179.1:0-5525 GCA_038208655.1 Actinomycetales bacterium | reverse complement strand
GGCCGCCGCCGAACATCGCGGCGAACTGCGCCATTCGCGCCAGCATCATGATCGCCGCGGCAATGGTCGCGGCAACTGAACTGATGAGAATGTCACGGTTGCGCACGTGGGCAAGCTCATGTGCCATCACCCCGGCCAGTTCGTTGCGATCGAGCACGCGCATGATGCCCTCGGTCGCTGCCACCGCGGCGTGTTGCGGATTCCGGCCCGTCGCGAAGGCGTTCGGGGAGGCGTCCGGAATCACGTACACGCGGGGCATGGGCAACTGGGCCCGGCGTGCCAGGTCTGCGGTGAGCTGGTGCAGCGGGTGTTCAGGTCCGACTTCCTTCGCGTTGTACATGCGCAGGACGATCTTGTCGGAGAACCAGTAGGAGCCGAAGTTCATGACGGCGGCCATCACGAAGGCCAGCATGAGCCCCTGCTGCCCACCGAGCATTTGTCCTATGACGAGAAACAGGCCGCTCAGCAAGCCGAGCAGCGCCGTGGTCTTCAGTACACTTCCCATATAGCCTCTATTCTACGGCCGGAGCACGTCTTCCGGCGCGCCCTCTCTGATTGGACGTCGGGTGCACCCGTCGCGGTCGCGAGCCACTACTCATGATTCAGCGCGGCCACCGCACGGCACTGGCGTTTACAATGGTAGGCATGGTTCGTGTCGCTGTGCTGGCCGTGTGTCTGTGCCTGGGTGGCAGCGTGTCTGCCGACGCACAGACCAGACCGCAGACGTTGCCGCCGCCGCCGCCCGGTGTTCCCCCGCAGCCGATCGGTCGACCCGCGCCTCCCGCAGAGGGGCAGGCGCCTGCGCCGCGGGAGACAGCGCCGGTGCAGCCGGCGCAAGGCGGAGCCGCCCCCGTCATCACTCCCAGAGCCCCCGCGGTACCACGTGCGGCACCGCAGGTTCAGGCCCCTGCGGCTCAGACGCTGGCGGGCGAAGCGCCGCCCACAGAGCAGTTGCTCGGCCTCCCGATCTACCCGGCCGCGCGATTCCTGCGGTCGTACGATGCGGGTCAGGGCCAGCGCTATTACCTGTTCGGGGCGACGGCAAGCTACGCGGAGCTGGTGGCGTACTACCGGACGGCACTACGGACACGAGGCGACGAAGTGTACGACGCGCCGCCGGTGCACATGTTCGAGGTAGGTCGTTTCCGCGAGGAGACCATGGCGTTTCCACCAGGCGTGACGGTCAAGGACTACACGTGGGGCGGCGCGAAGGGCTACCTCGTGCCGCTCCCCGGCGCCGTGCCGGATCGTTACCCGACGATCATCCAGATCGTACCCACGCCATTGTCTGAGCGCTGAAGGGTGCTACCTGTCAGCGGCGCGCACACTCGCGGCGTCTCTGTGCGGACAGTCGGCGCAGACGGTAGTCGTCCCACAACCAGCGGACGGTCAGCGTGATCAGGCCGGCCACGACGACCCTGATTCCCTTCGACCAGATGAGTGCGACGACAGCCGCGAGCCCGACGGATCTGACGATGGCCTGCTGGAGCCGCGTGGCGGAAGGCTCCGACCACGTGTACTTCGGCATCCATCTCGAGATGACCTCAGTCAGACCCCGTCAGTTTGGCGTTGGTGTTATCCAATTGGAGGGCGATTCTTTCTGAATGAGTTCTTGATCACAATCTTTCCGTTCCTGAACGTGAACACATCGCAGCCTGTGACCTCAACTCGCTTACCGTCCTTCAGCGTTCCAGTGAAGGTCCATTCCGACACCCCCCGGTTGCCGGTCACGAAGTGTCGAGCGCCAGCCCAGTGCGCATCTGGATACTGCTCGAATACGGCAGCGAAGGCAGCCCGGACAGCCGCTTGCCCCTCGTGTCGCTCGCCATCGACGGCGTTGCCGCCAGAAGCCTCAAAGACACAATCGGTCGTCATCATCGACATCAGCGCATCGACATCGTGACGGTTCCAAGCGTCCGCGAACGTCTGCAGCAGGCTTTCCATGTCTTGGCCCTTGGTCTGGCGAGCCGCCGACGCGCCGATGGCGTCTACGTCGACCGCACTGACTCGGTACGCAGGCACCGTGCCGGTCAGTACACCGACCACTGCGAGAGTCGCAAGATTTCGCATCTGATGCTCCAATTACCGGCGACGAAGCAGATCGATTGTTCCGGCTACTCTAACGGGTGCGGCGGTTGAGGAAATGCACTTGCCAGCACGAGCCTGTACCCGTTCAGGTCCTGAAGCCAGATTTCCCAGTTTCCGTTCTCGCTGAGCTCGGCTGGCAACTGCCTCGAAGTCTTCGACCTCGAACCACAGCACAACGCCATTTCCGTATGGCTTCAGGTCCGGGTCTCCCAACGGACCGTGATGATGTTCAACGATCTTCGTCGGTGATTCCATCTGGATCGAAATGCATAACGTGCGCGCTGAGCCGCGGCGCTCAGCGAAGACTGGCGCCGTCGGCTCCAGCGCGATGTTGGGCCGCCCCCGTGTGTTTGACCGCGTCGTACAACGTCTCGGGTGCGATATCCGCGCCGTTCGGCCAAACAACAGTGCCGCCGTCGATGAAGAACTGTTGTAGCTCGGCTCCTTCAACGGCTCGAAGATCGGCCCGTCGAGCCAGCTCTGAAGATCGACCGTGCCCTCCAGGTTGTCGTTGAACGTCAGCTGAATTCGAAACCCACCGACGTACGTTGCCCGAATGACTGACGGCAAGAAATCCATGTGCGACCTCACTCCAGTGGTGGGATCCGATTCAGCGGCCGACCGGCTTTCATCTGCTCCCAATTGGCCTGAAGCTCATGTTGATGCACGACCGCCCATTCCCGGATCAATCACAACGCCGTCCCCGGCCGGATATTACCGACCGTCATTTCACCCGAGAAGTCGAACTTGCCTTGCTGGTTCTGGTACTCGGCGTGACAAATGCCCAGGCTCGTGCTCCTTGTAGTGCATCCGGACGATGATCCCAAAGAACATCGAAATGATCGGCATGTTTCAGGCTTCAGATTTCTTTCCCGTGTCGTTCTGGAATCGCGATATTGTCGGCCCAACGGTCCAAATGAGCCGCGCGACGACGCGGTTCCGCGTCGGCTCCATTTGGATGCTAGCCGGCTTGCAGTCTGTGGGCGCTCAGCAGCAAGCACCGTTAGCCCGTCCGTTAGCCCCGGTGATCGAGTTCATTTCACGGGGCTAAACACCGCCCCATGCGCGAAAGCCGGACCGGTCTTGCCATGGGGCCACTCATCACGGTTAAATCGGATTCCGGGAATCCCGGACCCGGTGGCTTGAAGATCGCCCGCGAGCCGGATCTTTCCGGTCACCGGATCCATGTCGATTAGGTAAACGCCACCGGCCAGCGTTCCTCCGCCGGTCACCACGATGCGCTGTCCTCCGGGTTCGAGCGCGAGCCAGTGTGGGCGGGCATCGACGCCGAAAGCGAGTTCGTCCACGATCACCGGCTCTTCCGGTCTGGACACATCCAGCACCACCAGCGATCCGGTGGTGCCGACGGGCTGGACCCAGAAACGACCAGACCGCACCGGAACGTTGCAGTCCGTGTCCTCTCCCGCCACCGCCGACCACGGGAAGGAACGCGCAAGCTTGGCGACAGGAATGCCGTCGAGTTCGGAGAGCACGTTACATCCCACAGCGAAACGTCGTGATCATCACGGACTTTGCATCGCCAAGGAGTCGCACCCCTGCGGGATGCAGGTGCTCGTCGCCGCGCGGCCCGGGCGGCAGCAGCACGGTGTGCAGCAGGACGAGGTCCGAAAGCCGCCAGACCTGCACCGACCGCCCCATCCTTTTTCCGTGCATGTCGGCCGAGGTTGTCACAACGCGGTCGAGCTCGGGGACCACGGCCAAGCTGTAGGGACGAATGTCCGGATCGAGAGGATCTGCGGCGCTCGCGGCCCGAAGCATTCGCCCGCGATTGTCCAGTTCGGCCAGCCCGCCAGATGCGCTGTGGTCGGCCGCGAGACCTTGATACGTAGCGAGAACGGTCCCGCTCGGCGTGCGGGCGAAACTGTGTGGATGGGTGTAGGGTCCCGCATCACCGAAGTCAGTGACCAGGCGCGGGTGGACCGGGTCGCCAAGGTCGAACACGAACGTTTGCCCATTATCGAACGAGTTGGCGAAGAGTTCGTTCGTGGTCATCTCGTATTCGATGTGGTGCGCGTCGCTCCCGGTCAGCGTGGGCAAAGTGCTGACCACCTGACCGTAGGTTGCCGAACTCCGATCCACGTCCACAACCGCCAGGAAAGCCCCGGCGTCATGGTCGACGTCCCAGGCCCAGACAACGAGGTAGGTGCTGCCATCGGATTGCCCATTCCTCGCCGTCGGCGAACAGCCGAACGCAGCCAGGAGGAGCAGGCCAATCGCATGCCGGCAAAGGGGTCGTAATCGACGAACCCCTCGGTGGCGGGCGAGCAGGCTCATCTGATACTCCACTCCCAAAGGGTTGAACGTACGATACTCCGGTGTGCGTCTGGCTAACGATTCCGCTTCAGCCGCGGTGGCCCAGGATGCCCCCGGCCGCCGTCGGCTGCAGGCGGTTGTTGGGCAGCCGATCGGGTGCTACGCTGCCAACATGACGATTACCGCACGAGTGCACGCTGGTCGGCTCGTTGTGGACGAGCCCACGACACTGCCGGAGGGCACCGAGGTCGCATTGCTGCCGCTCGATCCGGGCGACTGGCTCGACGAGAGCGACCGCTCCTCCCTGCACGCCGCCCTCCAAGCGTCCGACGCCGACGTCGCCGCCGGGCGGCTCGTGGACGCCACGGAAGTACTGCGAGGGCTGCGGACGCGTTGACCGAACGCTGGGTCCGCTTCACGGCCACCGCGCGGGACCACGTCGCGCGTGAGCAGCAATGGTGGCTGGAGAATCGCGACTACCGTCACGTTTTTGCGACTGAGCTCGAGGAGGCTGTGCGGTTGGCGGCACTCATGCCTGGCGCGGGTACTCTGTACCCGGACGCCGGTATCGCAGGCCTACGCCGCCTCTACCTACAGAAGATTAGCTGCCACATTCAGTGCTTGGGCCTCTCTCGTAACCCTGATCTCGCCCGAGTCGGCGAAGAACAGCGGCCCCGACTGCACCCACCAGGGCGAGTAGAACGCCACGCGCTCATCCACACACTGGGTGGTTGCGTCATAACGCCGCAGAGCGCGCTCGATGGCATCCGCGACGTCTCCGGGCGTCGAGCCGAAGCAGGACGGCACCGCTCCTCGTTGGTCGAACGGGAACATATTGGCGAAGTGTCAGAGTGTCTCTGGCTCACGTGAGCGTTCACTGCTACAACTATCTTCTCGGCCGTCAAAAGACGGCTGCCGACCGTGCTGAGCGGGCCCCGGCCAGGAGTCCGCTCGACATCCTCCAGGCGCGGCAACGATCGTGAGCTGCCGGGAAGGACGCCTCGGCGAGGCGTCCCTACCCGTCGACCTGCTTCACGTAGATCGCCCCCGCCCGCGCGAAGTCCTCCGACTTCTCGGCAAGCCCCGCCTCGAGCGCGGCCGCCTCCTCGAGCCCCTTCTGCGCCGCGTACTCACGCACCTGCTGCGTGATCTCCATCGAGCAG
>JBBQYN010000178.1:0-5535 GCA_038208655.1 Actinomycetales bacterium | reverse complement strand
GGATTCGTCGAGCATCGACGCGTTCGCGGTGGAGAGCCCGGTGAGGTCGGCGACCATGGTCTGGAAGTTGATCAGCGCCTCCAGCCGGCCCTGCGAGATCTCCGGCTGGTAGGGCGTGTAGGCGGTGTACCAGCTCGGGTTCTCGAACACGTTGCGCTGAATCACGGCGGGCGTGATGGTGTCGTAGTAGCCCTGTCCGATCATGGAACGCTTCACCGTGTTGCCGGCGGCGAGAGCACGCAGTTCGGCGAGCGCCTCCCGCTCGGTGGCTGCGGGAAGCAGGGTGCTGTCCCCGGCCGCGCGGAACGCGTCCACGTGAATATCGGCGGGCATCGCGGCGCGCACGAGGGCGTCGACGGAGTCGTACCCGAGGCGGGCCAGCATGTGGGCCTGGGCGGCGGCATCCGTGCCGATGTGACGCTGGGTGAAGGGCAGCGCCGGCTCGAGGGCGGCGGCGGCGGCGGTGAGGGCGGTTCGTTCGTCAGCGATGGTCATGGTGGGCCTACTCGCCGGTGAGGGCGCTGTACTCGGCGTGGCTGAGCATGGCCGGCAATTCGGTGAACTCCACCTTGATGAGCCAGCCCTCGCCGAACGGGTCGCTGTTGACCAGCTCCGGGCTGTCGACGACGGCACTGTTGACGGCGGTGACGGTGCCGTTCACCGGCGCGAAGAGCTCACCGACCGACTTGGTGGATTCGATCTCGCCCACCACGGTGCCGCCGGCGACGGTGCTGCCGACCTCGGGCAGTTCCACGAAGACCACGTCTCCGAGCTTGTCGGCGGCGTAGGCGGTGATGCCGACCGTGGCGATGGGGCCCTCCACGAGAACCCACTCGTGTTCGACCGTGTACTGAAGTGCTGATGCGTCTGCCATGGGGTGTCCTCTCAAGGGGTGAACTGCTTCTGTCGCGTGCGGGTGCTGGTGTGCTGGTGCTACCGGTGCTGCTGCTGCTGCTGGTGTGCGGCGGATGCTGCGGGCGCGGTTCTCGTTACTTGGGTCGCTTGTAGAAGGGCAGTGACGTGACGGTCGCGGGAATGCGGGTTCCGCGCACGTCCACGTAGACCTCGGTGCCCAGCCGCGCCAGGGGCGCGGGCACATAGGCCATGGCGATCGGGTAGCCCAGGGTGGGTGAGAGGGCGCCACTGGTGATGATGCCCTCGGGCTCGGCCGCGTCGAGGCTGCCGAAAATGCGGTAGTCGGCACGGCCGGCACGTTTGCCGGTGCTGATCAGTCCCACCAGAATGGGTGCTTCGGCGCTGGGGCCCTCTTCGCTGGCGGCACGGCCGATGAAGTCGGTGGCTTTGGCAAGGTTGACGACCCGGCCCAGGCCCGCCTGGGCGGGAAAGGTGCTGCGGCTCAGCTCGTGGCCGTAGAGCGGCATGCCGGCTTCCAGGCGCAGGGTGTCGCGGCTGGCCAGCCCGGCCGGCACGAGGCCGTGGTCGCTGCCCGCGGCCCGCAGGGCGTCCCAGAGCGCGGTGGCGTCGGCGTTGGGCAGGTACAGCTCGAAGCCGTCTTCGCCGGTGTACCCGGTGCGGGCGATGAAGACCGGTACGCCACGGAAGCTGCCGCCCGTCGCCCGGTAGTAGCGCAGGTCCGCGAGGTCGGCCGCCTCGAATCCGGCGGTCGCGGTGAGGATGACGCGCGCCGTCGGGCCCTGCACCGCGATGAGCGCGGTGTCGTCGCTCTCGTCGGTGACCGTCACGTCGAACCGGGCCGCGCGGGCGGTCAGGGCCTCCACTGCGGGGGCACGGTTGCCGGCGTTGGCCACCACCAGGTATTCACTGGGCTCGGTGCGGTACACCACGACGTCGTCGATGATGCCGCCGCCCTCGGTGAGCAGCAGGCTGTACTTGGCCTGCAGCAGGGCGATCGCCGAGAGTTCACCGGCCAACGCATAGTCGAGGTAAGCGCCAGCGTCGGGCCCGGTTACCCGGATTTCCGCCATGTGGGACAGGTCGAAGAGCCCTGCCGTGGTGCGCACCGCGTGGTGCTCGGCCAGGTCGCTGGAGTACCGTACGGGCATCTGCCACCCGGCGAAGTCCGTGAAACTCGCGCCGGCATCGACGTGGGCCTGGTGAAGGGGTGAGAATCGCTGCTGCGCGGGGGCGTCGGCCGAGGTCATGAGTTCTCCGGGTGGTGCCGGCCGGAGCCGAGCTGGTTCACCGAGGCTCGGTTGAGCCTCGCGGGAACTCCCCCTCTGTCACGGGTGCCTGAGAGCTTCGCCGGTCGCCTGCGCGATCGGCTTTCCCCTTCGGCGAGGTCGCAGCCTGCGGCGGCGAACCTTCTTTTCAGAGTGGCCAGTTCGATGCGGTACGAGTACCTGAGAGATTGTCGGGGAGGATTGCTCCTTCGGTGTTCGCGCACGTGCGCGAACTCTCCCGCATCGACTTATTCGGCCGGTGTTCAGTTGTGTGTTGCCGCCCAGCCTAGTCGCGCCGGGGCCGGGACCGCACCCGAGGTGCCGGGCCGTGTCCCGGAGCCGGCACCGCACAGAGGCCGGGGTAGCCAGATCGCCGCACGGCGATAGTCTGACTGCACCGAAAGGATGATCATGAGCAGCCCGACTCCGTTCAGCCCCGATGCGGCCATCGCGGTGACCGACCTGCACAAGTCCTTCGGCCGTCACCAGGCCCTGAACGGTGTCACCTTCACGGTGGCTCGCGGCAGCGTGTTCGGGGTGATCGGGCCCAACGGCGCCGGCAAGACCACCATCATGCGGGCGCTGCTCGACATCATCCGCCCCAGCGCCGGGCACGCCACCGTGCTCGGCATCGATTCCCGGCAGGCCGGGCCCGCGCTGCGTCGCCGCATCGGGTACCTGCCCGGCGAGCTGATTCTCGAGGGCCGTGTCACCGGCCGCCGCCTGCTGCGGCACTACGCCGACCTGTCCGGGCCGGTATCGGCCGGTTACGTCGACGAACTCGCCGACCGCCTCACTCTGGACCTCGACCGTGCCGTGCGCACGCTCTCCAAGGGCAACAAGCAAAAGCTGGGCATCATTCAGGCGTTCATGCACCGACCGCTACTGCTGGTGCTCGACGAGCCCACCAGCGGCCTCGATCCGCTCATGCAGCAGGAGTTTCTGGCCATGGTGCAGGAGGCGCGGGGCCTGGGCCAGACGGTGTTCCTCTCCTCCCACGTGATCAGCGAGATTCAGCAGGCAGCGGATGAGGTCGCGATCCTGCGCGACGGACGCGTCATCACCGTCAACACCGTCGACGAGCTGCGCACCAGCGCCATCCGGCACCTGCGCATGAACGTCACCGGCATCGGTCCCGCCGAACTCGCCGCCGGCCTCGAACGCCTGCCCGGGGTAGGCACCCTCGAATGTTCGGTGACCCCGTCGGGCAGCACCGAAGCCCTGGCCACCCTGGCCGGGCAGATCGCTCCGTTCATCCAGTTCGCGTCGACGCTGCAGCTGACCGACCTGGTGTTGGAGGAACCCGACCTGGAGGAATCGGTGCTGCGCCTGTACGTCGGGCCGCAGGCATCCGTCGTGGTGCACTCATGAGCACCACCGAACCCGGCACCCGGTCAGGCGGCCCACAACAGGCCGAACGCCCCACTCATTCTGCACTACCCGAACCGGCGGATGCCCTGCGGCGTACGCCGATCCCACTGTTCACCAAGGTGTTCACCGACAGCTGGCGGTCCCTTGTCGGCTGGGGCGCGGGCCTGGCCGCGGCGATCTTCTTGTACCTGCCGCTGTTTCCCAGCATGACCGGTGATGCCGGCATGCAGGACCTGATCAACAACCTGCCGCCGGAACTGACCCGCACCCTGAACTATGAACAGATCGGTACCGGCGCCGGCTACACGCAGGCGACCGTGTTCGGCCTGATCGGTTTTGTGTTAATGACCATCGCCACCACCAGTTGGGGCGCCGCGGCCCTCGGCGGTGACGAGGAATCCGGCCGGCTCGAGCTGACCCTCGCGCACGGGGTCACCCGCGTGCAGGTGGCCGTGCAGCGCTTCGCAGCCATGCTCGTGAAGATCCTGCTGCTCGCCGCGCTGGTGTTCACCCTGGTCTGGCTGCTCAACGATTCCGCGCAGTTGCAGCTGAACGCGGGGTACCTGCTGGGCACAACCCTGCTCTTCGCGGGATTGTCCCTCCTCATCGGCAGCGTCGCCCTCCTCGGCGGAGCCCTCACCGGGCGACGGCTCGGCGGTGTCGCGGCCGGGGCATCCGTCGCCGTGATCGGGTACGTCTTCAACGCCCTGGGCAACCAGAGCAGCGACCTGGAATGGTTACACGCACTCTCCCCGTACAGCTGGGCGTACTCGAACGATCCGCTCTCGGCCGGACCGAACACCGGCACGATTGTGCTCTTCTTCGGCGCGTCACTGGTACTCGCCGCGGTGACGGCGCTTGTGCTGCGGCGGCGGGACATCGGGGTCTGACTCACTCCTCAGCGGGGCTCATCCGGCGCGGGGCTCACTCCTCGTCGGGCCACGGCGCCCGGAACGCGTCGGCGGCCACCGTGGTCAGGTCGATGATCGACCCCAGCAGCCCGGCCATCGTCTCGGACCGCAGCAGCTGAATCTGGTCGAGCTCACCGACCGGAGCGATGGCCGCCAGCTGCCAGGCCGCCGCGGTGGGGTCACGCGACAGCTCCACTTCGGGTGACCACTCCTGGTCGGCGAACTCGCTGGCCAGCGACAGGGTGCGCCGCACCACCAGCTCGGCCTGCTCCCGCAGCGGGAGGAGATCCTCGCGCCACTCCAGGTCGGGCAGTTCGCGCACGCTCGCCTGCGGGTGCGGGTCTTCGGTCTGCCATTCCAGCACCTCAAAGCGGCGCTCCCCCTGCGCGATTACCCCGAGGTACCCTTCCGGCGCCGACACCTGGGTCACGTGGGCGACCGTGCCCACGCCGAAACGCTGCTCGCCGCCGCCCACCTCTTGGCCACGTTCGATCAGCACCACCCCAAACGTGGGCGGTTCAAGGTCGAGCACCCGGGCCAGCATAATCAGGTAACGTTCCTCGAACACGCGCAGTTGCAGGGGCATGTAGGGAAAAAGCACGGAACCCAGCGGAAACATCGGCAGTGTGGTCATGTCCCCAGCGAACCACGCCGGGGCGCTCCCGCCAAGGCCCCGAAGCAGGAGAGGCACCCGGCCGGGGCCGCCGACGCGTAGCCTGATACTTCGGCTGCGAATCGCGCGGACGTCAGGAAAGGCTTTTATCGTGGACACCACCCTGCTCCGGCATTTTCTCGCGGCGGCCGAGCAGCCCGACTTCGCCCGGGCGGCAGCGCAGCTCAACGTTTCCCGCAAGACGCTGAGCATGTCGATCAAAGCCCTGGAAAACCAGGTCGGGTTTCCCCTCTTCGACCGCGACGCGGAGTCGACCACGCTCACCGAGCCCGGCCAGGCGCTGCTGGCGGATGCCCGACTCGAGCTGGCCGCGTCCGTCGCCAAGGCGAAGGCCGCCGCCCCGAACACCGGCGGCAAGGCCAAAGCGTCCAAGGGCCAGGGCCGTGCACCCGCCGTCAAGGGGCAGCCGCGCCCCGGCAAGAAGCGCCAGTCCCGCTGA
>JBBQYN010000177.1:0-5585 GCA_038208655.1 Actinomycetales bacterium | reverse complement strand
GACGTCGTCTGCGAGGCCGCTCGGGGTCAGCGCGCGTGCGGCGTCGTGTACGAGCACAACGCTGACGCTGGGCAGCAGCGCGGCCAGGCCACGCTGCACTGATTCCTGACGTGTGTCGCCGCCCACAACGACGTCGACGCGAACGCCGGTAACTGCGGCGCCGGTCGCTTCCACGATGGCGCGTGCGTCGTTCTGGCGCTGTTCCGGGGACACGACGATGACCTGAACAGGCTCGGCCATGGCCAGTACGGTCTGCAGGGCGTGGGCGAGCAGCGGCTTGCCGGCGAGGTTCACGAACGCCTTGGGCTCACCGAGTCCCAGGCGGGTACCGCTGCCAGCTGCGACGACGATGACCGCAACGAGGGGCGTGGCGGGAGTGGAATCAGTCATGACGGCAGGCTATCTGGTGGGGTTCGGGCGACGGGTTCGGTGTGGCGGATGCGCTGGGTGCGGCGGGGACACGCGAAAGGCGGCGCCTTCCGGCGCCGCCTTCTGCCTGCAACTGCGGTTAAGACGCAAGAACCTCGTCGAGAACGGTGGATGCCTTCTCTTCGTCGGTCTTTTCGGCCAGTGCCAGCTCGGAGATCAGAATCTGGCGGGCCTTGGCCAGCATGCGCTTCTCACCGGCGGAAAGGCCCCGGTCCTGGTCGCGACGCCAGAGGTCGCGCACGACCTCGGACACCTTGATGACATCACCCGACGCGAGCTTTTCCAGGTTGGCCTTGTAGCGGCGCGACCAGTTGGTGGGCTCTTCGGTGAAGGGTGCACGCAGCACCTCAAACACCTTGTCGAGGCCTTCACGGCCAATGACATCCCGAACACCCACGAGGTCGACGTTTTCCGCCGGAACCTCGATGGTGAGATCACCCTGAGTGACGTTAAGCTTCAGGTACAGTTTTTCTTCACCCTTGATAGTGCGCGTCTTCACTTCGGTGATAGTCGCTGCGCCATGATGGGGGTAAACGACGGTTTCGCCAACCTCAAAAAGCATGTATTAGTATCCCTTCAGCAACGTCTATGATACCACAGCCTGCGGTGGTAAGGTACGCCCACTTTGCGCGGCCGGGGCGGCCGACGCTAGGCTAAAGTTAAACTAAACTTTGTCGCGCCCTCGCCACCTCGGTCGAATGCCGCACGGGTGTGGAGGTCTTGTGAAGACGCGAATCGTGACAGCTGCTGTTCTGGCAGCCGGAGTTCTTCTGGGAACAAGCGGATGCGGGCTGTTCGCCACACAGGCGACCATGATCGCCTACGACCCCAGCGACGGCGTCAGCGCCACGGTGGGCGAGCTGGAATTCCGCAATGCAATCCTTCTCTCCGAAGACGGCGACACCGCAAACCTGCTGCTGACCGTGATCAACCTGGGCGACGAGTCCAAACAGCTCAACGTGCAGTATGAGACCCAGTCCGGCGAGAAGGTGACCGAGCGGGTGACCGTCACCGGCAACACCACCGTGACCCTCGGCTCCACCAGCGAGCCCGAGATCACCCTGGACGGCCTCGACGCCGTCATCGGTTCCGTCTTCCCAGTGTTCCTGCAGTACGGCAACGAGACCGGAGCCGAGCTGCTCATGCCGATCCTGGATGGTTCGCTCGATGAGTACGCCGACCTGGTGCCGGCCACCGAAGCTCCGATCGTGCTGCCGGACCTGCCAGCGGCCACACCCAGCGCGACGCCCGCCGCGTAACACCATCGGCCGGGCGGCCACCGCCCGGCCTGACAATTACGCCTCGAAGCGGTAGCCCAGCCCGCGCACGGTGACGAGCATCACCGGATCAGACGGTTTCTTCTCGATACGCGAGCGGATGCGTTTGATGTGCACGTCGAGGGTCTTGGTATCGCCGAAGTAGTCGGCGCCCCAGACCCGGTCGATCAGCTGCCCGCGGGTGAGCACCCGCCCCGCGTTGCGCAGCAAGAATTCCAGCAGTTCGTACTCCTTGAGCGGCATGTTCACCAGCTCGCCCGCTACGTGCACGGCATGGCGTTCAATGTCCATCCGCACGGTGCCGGCGCTGAGCAGATTCTCGTCGTCCTCGCCCTGGTCGCCGTGCCGGCGCATGACCGCACGGATGCGAGCGAGCAGCTCGCGCGTGGAGTACGGCTTGGTCACGTAGTCGTCGGCTCCGAGCTCCAATCCCACCACGATGTCGACCTCGGAGTCCTTCGCGGTGAGCATGATGATGGGCACCGTCGAGGTCATGCGAATCTGTCGGCAGACCTCGGTACCGGGAATGCCCGGCAGCATCAGGTCCAGCAGAATCAGGTCACTGCCGGCGCGGTCGAATTCTTCGACCGCCGCGTGGCCGTCTTCCACGATGGTGATGTCATAGCCTTCCCGTTCCAACAGAAAACTCAGGGGTTCGCTGAGGGAGCTCTCGTCTTCCACGAGCAAAATGCGTGTCACTGTGTGTCTCCTGTCGCCGCCAGGGCGGGTGGTGTTGCCTCTTGAAGGCGAATGGTGAAGGTGGAGCCGCTGCCCAGCTGGGACCAGACCCGTATGTCGCCGCCGTGGTTTTGCACGATGTGCTTCACGATGGACAGGCCCAGGCCGGTGCCGCCGGTGTGCCGGGACCGCGAGGAGTCCACCCGGAAGAAGCGTTCAAAGACGCGTTCCAGGTCGCTTTCCAAAATTCCGACGCCCTGGTCGGTGACGGTGACCTCGACCACGCCGCGGTTGCGGCGCACGCCCACGCCCACGCGGGAACCCGGCGGGGAGTAGTTCACGGCGTTTGCGACCAGGTTGTGCACCGCCACGATCAGCAGCTTCTCGTCGCCGAAGACCAGGGCCTTGCTCTTCTTGCCCAGCACGATCACGATGTCGTCGGACTCGGCCACGACCCGGCTCTGGTCGACGGCGGCAGCGACGACGGCGTCGATGCTGAGGTAGTCGGGCTGGGCGAGCACGTCCTGAGCCTGCAGCCGGGACAGTTCGATGATCTCCTGAGTCAGCCGGCCCAGCCGGGCGGATTCCTCGGTGAGGCGGTGGGCGAACCGGCGCACCCGCACGGGTTCGTCGGCCGCGTGCGAGAGCGCCTCGGCGAGCAGACTGACGGAGGCGATCGGGGTTTTTAGTTCGTGACTAATGTTGGCCACGAAGTCCCGCCGCACCTCGTCGAGCCGGAACGATTCGGTGTGGTCCTCGGCGAGCACCAGCACGAAACGGGTACCCAGGCGAGCCAGCCGCACGCGAAAGTGTAGGCTCGCGTCACCGAAGGGTCCGCGGGACAGGGTGATGTCCTCGGTGAGCGAGTCACCGGTCTGCCGCACTCGCCCCACCAGCGCCAACAGTTCCGGGTGCACGAGCTGCCCGTTCCAGACCAGCCCCATGGTCATCGCGCCCGGAGACGCCTTGATGACGTTGTTGGACGGGTCGAGCACGATACCGCCGCTCTCGAGCGCGTCGAGCACCTGGTCGATGCCATCAGGGACCGAGGGGCTGACCACGTTGACTGCGCGGCGGCCCTGCTGCTCGGCCACGTGCAGCAGGGCGATGAACCCGGCCCCGAGAACGACCCCGAGCGCCAGCACCACGAGCACCAGCCACGTCGATTCCATTACTTCAGAATACTGATGTTTAATGGGAGACCGGGCATCTGGGCGCCGCCGGCAGGCTACGGTGGACACTGTTCAGGCCCGCATTACCAACTGTTCACCCGGTCCCGGCAGGATGGACTGATCGACAGGTAGCGACCTGCGGGTCGTACCACGCGCACCCTGTGCGCGTCACGGAAGGATATTTTTATGCGCGACGTATTTCACAATGAGCTGGAAGAGGTGCAGCGACGCCTCGTGGAGATCGCGTCGCTCGTCACCGTCTCGATCGACAAGAGCACCCGCGCGTTTAGCAACTCGGACGTGACCCTCGCCGAGGAGGCGATCACCGAAGACGAGAAGATCGATGTTTTGTCCCGGGAGCTCGACGAGCTGACCATCACCATTCTGGCGCGCCAGCAGCCGGTCGCCCGTGACCTGCGCATCGTCGTGAGTGCCCTGCGCATCAGCGCCTCGCTGGAACGGATGGGCGACCTGAGCACGCATATTGCCCAGCTGGCCCGGTACCGCTTTCCCGACAAGGTCGTGCCGAAAAACCTGCGCGGCACCTTCGCCGAGATGGGCGCCCTCGACGTGGTCATCGCACGGATGCTCACCGAGCTGCTGACCACTCAGGATCTGAAGCTGGCCGACACCATTCGCAACGAAGACGACAAGGTGGACGCGCTGCACCTGAGCGTGTTCGACGCCGTGCTCGGCGAGAGCTGGAAGGGGCAGGCGGCCGACACCGTCGACGCCACTTTGGCCAGCCGGTACCACGAGCGTTTCGCCGACCACGCCGTCTCGATCGCCAAGAAGGTTCAGTACCTGGCCACCGGCGACTGGAACCAGGACAACGAGTAGCAGCACGCGCGCTTAGCCGCATTTGCGGCTGACTGTGCAACGACAAAACCCGGCCGGCGATTCCTCGCCTGCCGGGTTTTGTCGCCGGTCGTGCGGGGCGGTATTACTTTCCGGCGCCCTGGGCGGCGACGGCTGCGGCGCCGGCCGCGGCGGCATCCGGGTCGAGGTACTCCCCCGGTGCCAGCGGCATCAGGTCGTCGCCCAGACGGTAGACCAGCGGAATGCCGGTGGGGATGTTCAGTTCGGCGATGTCGTCATCGGAGATGCCGTCGAGGTGCTTCACGAGGGCGCGCAGGGAGTTTCCGTGGGCGGTCACGAGCACGGTCTTGCCGGCCCGCAGGTCGGTCGCGATATCCGATTCCCAGTACGGCAGCATCCGCTGCACCACGTCACGCAGGCATTCGGTGCGGGGCAGCTCGTTGCCGAGGCCCGCGTAGCGGGCGTCGTGGGCCTGCGAGAATTCAGAGTCGTCGTCGAGCACGGGCGGCGGGGTGTCGAAGGACCGGCGCCAGAGCATGAACTGCTCCTGGCCGAACTTTTTCTGCGTCTCGGCCTTGTCCAGCCCCTGCAGCGCACCGTAGTGGCGTTCGTTCAGGCGCCAGGAGCGCTTCACGTCGATCCACAGGCGATCGGCGGATTCCAGCGCGAGGTTCGCGGTCTGGATGGCGCGGGAGAGCAGGCTGGTGTGCAGCACATCGGGCAGCAGGCCGGCGTCGCGCAGCAGCTGGCCGGCCCGTTTGGCCTCCTCGACGCCCTGGTCGCTCAGGCGAACATCCACCCAACCGGTGAAGAGGTTCTCTTGGTTCCAGGTGCTCTGACCGTGGCGCAGCAGAATGAGTGTGTAGGGCATTACCCCATGCTATCGGCGCACGCCGAGCCGGGGCAGCTTCGGGATGTCGGCGACGCTGCCGGCTGACTGCGGCACGATGACCTCCTGGCCGGCCGAGATGCTCACGTCGCCGGACTGCACGAACAGGGTGCTGGTGCCCGGAACGGTGCGCTTGACCACGGCGAGGGCGATCGGCCCGAGTTCGTAGTGGATGGCGCTGGACGTGATGGCCCCCACCACGACGCGTTCCGCTTCCCCTTCGGGGCGCAGTTTGTCGGCTTGCACCGGGTCGCCGGGGGCGGGCAGCACCCCTTCGCTGCCGTCCAGATGCAGCAGCACCAGGCGGCGCGGCGGGTGACC
>JBBQYN010000176.1:0-5678 GCA_038208655.1 Actinomycetales bacterium | reverse complement strand
TGCTTCGTGGCGCCCGGCACGCCCGCCACGAACTGCCTAACCTGCGCGGCGAAGTCACCCTGTTCGCTTCCGCCGGCGTGCTGGCGGTGGGACTGCGGATGCTGTTCCCGCTCTTCCCCGTGCAACTCACGGTGGACTCGTTCACCGTGGGTGTGGCGTGGCTGAGCCTGCTGACCATGGTGCTGTTTTCGATCATCGGGGTGCACCCGATCGTGACCATCGCCGTGGTCGCCGCGGTCGAGCTGCCGCTGAACCCCGACCCGACGCTGTTCGTGCTGGCCGCCTGCATCGGCTGGGGCGCCGCAACAGCCGTCGGCCCGCTCAGCGGCCTGACCATGTTCCTCAGCTCGCGATACGGCATCGACAGCATCGCGCTGACCCGGCGCAACCTGGTGTTCCTCGGCATCGTGCTCGCCGCGGCCTGGCCCGCGCTGCTGCTCTGCGACGCACTGGTCTAGCGCTCTGGATCAGGCCACGGGGGCGCCGCTGGGCGCAGGTTCGGCACCGGGGCGCAGTGTAGACACTGCGCCCCGGTCTCGAAGGTGCGCCCCGCCGTCCGGAGGGGCGCCGCGCGGGCGGTTAGAGCAGGTCCGCGTGGTGCTCGGCGGCCACGTTCGGGTGCGCGCGCAACCGGTAGCGCAGTGCGTTGTCGCCGTAGGTGGTCTGCAGGATCGGGCTGTTGGTCGGGTCGGCGGAGAGCCCGCGGGCCGCGCCGAGAAGCTCCTCGCTCAGCTGCAGCCGCGGCATCACCGTGTCCAGCGAGGGGTTGAAGAAGAACGGAACCGAGACGCGGTCGGAGCCGTCAGCGGGGGAGAAGACGCGGTGCAGGGTGGCCTTGAGGTAGCCATCCGTTGCCAGTTCGAGCATCTCGCCGATGTTGACCACGAACGCGCCCGGCATCGGCGGCGCGTCGATCCACTCGCCGTCGTGCTCCACCTGCAGGCCGTCCTTGCCCGGCTCCACGAGCAGCAGCGTGAGCACGCCGCCGTCGCGGTGCTCACCCACGCCCTGGGACCGCTCCGGCTGACCGGGGTAGCGCACGATCTTGGTGAGCAGGAACGGGTCCTTGGCGAAGGCGGCGTCAAAAATGTCTTCGGGTGAACCGAGGGCCAGCGCCCACGCGCGCAGCAGCCGCAACGCCACCCGGGTGAGCTCGTCGTTCCAGCGCTGGGCGACGGCCTGCAGCTCGGGCAGGGACTCGGGCCAGAGGTTCGGGCCCTCAAGGCGCCAGTAGTCGGCGGTGCCCGCCGCGGCCGGAACCGGCTCGCGGTCCACGCCGATGTCGATCTGTTCCCGCCAGTCCACGGCATTCGCGGTCAGCTCGCCACCGACGCGGGTATACCCGCGAAACTGCGGGCTGTGAATGTTTTCCAACTTCAACTTCTCGTCGTCGGGAAGGTCGAAGAAGCGCCGCGAAACGCTGAGCAGGTCTGCGGTGAGCTGGGGATCGACGTCGTGCCCGACCAGGTAGAAGAACCCGACCTCGTGGGTGACGCGCAGCAATTCGGCGCGGAATTGTTCGGCAGCGTCTGTTCCGGCGTCGAGCTGGGAGAGATCGAGGATGGGAAGTGAGGTAAGCATGCCCTAATTTTGTCACTGCGACGGCTCCGACACGAATTGAGAGGCCTCCCGCGGCCCGAATGGGGGGTTTTGGCAGCCTCCGGCGGCCGGTTCTCGCCTGCCGCCGCGCATAACTCCTGCAGATCGCGAGCCCGGACGTAAACGGCCGCGGAATCTCGCGGGACTTCGAGCGAACCCGCAGAATTTGCAGGAGTTACGCGGGGGCCGCGCAGACGGGGGTTCTCAAGGTGGGAAAGCGGGACCACACTGGGCGCTGAGGGCAGGGACGCTTGCCGCAGGAAGAGGGCGCAATGAGAATCGGGGCGGCGGGGACCAGGGCACGTGCCGGGGTGCTGTTCCTGATGATGGCCTTGGGTGTGGGGCTGCTCGTGGGGCCACCTGCCGCGGTGGCCGGCGGGCCAGAGGGCACGGCGGCGACGAGTCTGGAGGGCTCGGCCGCAGCGCCCGTGTCGGCGAGTGTGCCGGTGACGACGCTCGACGATCTGGAGCAGCAGAAACTCGAAGAGGAGATTCGTCAGCTGAGGCTCGCCAATGATCAGTCCTCGGGATGGTTCGCCGGCCTGCTGCCACTGGCTCCGTTCGTCACCGTACTGATTGCGGTGTTCACCCTGGCCGGCGCCCTCTGGAAGCAGAGCAGCGATGTGGTGTCCGCGCGCATGGCCTCCGAGGCGGAAACCAAACGCTGGCGGGAGGAGTTCACCCAGCAGCAGCTTCTCGAAGCGACCAAGGCGCAACAGTGGCGGGAAGAGTTCACCCGGCAGCAGGAGCTTGACCGCGAAGAAGCCGAGCAGGAACACCTCGGCCGTTTCGACGAAGCACTCAGCCGCATCTCCACGCAGATCTCCTCGGACAACCCCGGGCTCAGCCTCAACGGGGCGGCCGCGCTGGGTGTGTTCGCCAAGGACCGCTATCAGGACTTGCACGCTGACCTGCTGCGCATCGTGGTGGCGAACCTCAAATCGGCCCCGCCCGACGATGTGAGCGACCTGTTGCGCGGGCACCTCTCCCGCGTGCTGCAGATGCTGTTCGCTCCCGGACGGCCCCCGACCAGCGACCTGCCTGTGCCGATCGACCTCACCGAGCTCAACCTGTACCGCCTCGACCTGCGCGGATTGCATCTGCCCGCGGGGGCGCACTCGATCTGGCCTTCGCCAACCTCAGCAGCGCCAATTTCAGTGAGACCCGCATGCCCCGGGTGCGCGGGTACAAGGCGCAGCTCAACGGCACCCGCTTCAGCCGTGCCGTGCTTACCGAGGCCCGGTTCAATCGGGCCCACGCCGAGAAGAAGGCGGCCATCTTCCACCAGAGCGCCCTCGTGAGCGCGACCTTCGACGATGCCGCGCTGCCCGGAGCCGAGTTTCAGCGGGCCAGCCTGCAGAGCGCTAAGTTTCGGCGCTGCGACCTCACCGGAGCCCAGTTCGAGGGCGCCGACGTGGCCGACACGTACTTTCAAGACGCGCAATTCGACGACGCCGCCCTGCGCAGCATCGCGCTGGGCGCTCGCAACTGGCAGGGCAACATCCACTTCGACACGGCCGTGATGCAACGGATGCTGCAGATCGCGGCCGCCGACGCCCGTGCCTGACCGTCGCGTGGTTCCGGCAAAAGAAAATCCGTCGAGCCCTTGACGGCCCCCGACCGTAGGCCAATACTGTCTCGTAGCTGGGCCGGACATCGTGACCAATCGCCTTCGGGGGTGCGGATCATGACATGTTCCGGCCTAGCGCTCTATGGGGGGCCGACCCCCGGGATGCTGAGAGCCGTGTGATCAGTTACGCGGCGACCCGAGCAACGCGACGAACCGTGCGATCTCCTCCACGTGCTCGTGCGTGAGCCCGGCGCGCGACTCCGGATGCACGAGCAGCGTCGGGTAGGGCTGTTCGTCCGCCCAGTCCAGGGCGTCCTGGCGGAGCAGGTCATCGATCCAGATCACGGCATTCGGTGCGGCATCCTGCCTGGCCAGCCACCGGGTCACCCAGTGCAGCTTGGGCGTGGGCGTGGGCGCCGGGTTGCGGGGGTCGTAATGCATGTCACGGGGAAACGCGATGCCCTGAGTGCTCTCCGGCAGGGCCAGATCCCGGGTGAGGTGGAACGTGTGCGTGGGTGACCATGTGGTGGCCCAGACTACTGACCCGAGCGTCGCGAGGCGCTGCACGAGCGCCACGCGACTCGCCTCAAGCGCCAGCCGCTGCTGTGCCAGATGCGGGTTGAGCACCCCATCGACGTCGAGAAGAATGAGTACGTTGCGGCCGGTCATGATTCCAGCGTAGGTCGAACACCGGCCTGACTGCGCCGGTACGGCGCGCTTCCTCGGCGCTGCGCCCCGCCCGGGTCGCGCCCGTGCAGGGTTGCCCCGCGGCAACCTCCCAAGCGGGGCCCCGGCGATTCACCGCCCCGGTCCGGGCTAGGCTCGAATGGATGGGGAGGAACACATGAAGATTTCTGTGATTGGATGCGGCTACCTGGGCGCCGTGCACGCATCGGCCATGGCCGAACTGGGACACGACGTGATCGGCATCGATGTGGACGCCGACAAGATCGCGCTCCTCGCCGAAGGCCGGCCTCCCTTCTTCGAACCCGGACTTCCGGAAGTACTCACCTCCGCCCGCGAGTCCGGCCGGCTGCGCTTCAGTACCGACATCGCCGACGCCGCCGGCGCTCAGGTGCACTTCATCGCCGTCGGCACCCCGCAAAAGCCCGGCAGCTACTCCGCCGACCTGCGCTACGTCGACGCTGCCGTCGAAGGACTGCTGCCCTACCTCTCCGACGGCGACCTCGTCGTGGGCAAGAGCACCGTGCCCGTGGGCACCGCGGCCCGCCTCGCGCAGATCGTGCAGGGCGCCGGCCGTGGCGCCACGCTGGCCTGGAACCCCGAATTTTTGCGGGAGGGCTTCGCCGTGCAAGACACCATCAGCCCCGACCGGCTCGTGTACGGCGTCGCCGACGGCGCCGCCGGCGAGCACGCCACCGCCCTGCTCAACGAGATCTACGCCGCGGCGCTCGCCGCCGACACTCCGCTGGTGATCACCGACTTCGCCACCGCCGAACTCGTGAAGGTCGCCGCGAACGCGTTCCTGGCCACAAAGATCAGCTTCATCAACGCCATGGCCGAAATCGCCGAGGTCACCGGCGCCGACGTCACCCAGCTGGCCGACGCCATCGGCTACGACGGCCGCATCGGCCGCCGCTTCCTCGGCGCCGGTGTCGGCTTCGGCGGCGGATGCCTGCCCAAAGACATTCGCGCCTTCACCGCACGCGCCGAAGAGCTCGGCCGCGGCCAGTCGGTCGCCTTCCTCAAAGAGGTCGACGCCATCAACCTGCGCCGCCGTCAGCGCGTCGTCGACCTGACCGTCGCCGCACTGGGTCGACCCGTACACCAGGCCAAGGTCGCCGTACTCGGGCTGAGCTTCAAGCCGCACTCCGACGACGTGCGGGACTCGCCGGCGCTTGACGTGGCCGTGCAACTGCGCGGCCTCGGCGCCGACGTGGTCGCGACCGACCCGCAGGCCATCGCGAACGCCCGGGCTCGGCATCCGCAGCTCACCTACGAAGAGTCCCTGGAAGAGACGCTGCGCGGCGCCGACGCCGTAGTGCTCGTCACGGAATGGCCCGAATTCCGTGAGCTCGACCCGGTGTGGGCGGCCGCATTGGTGCGGGCTCCCCTCGTGATCGACGGCCGCAACGCCTACGATTCCGCGCAGTGGCGGGCCGCCGGCTGGGTCTACAAGGGGCTCGGTCGACCGTAATTGACCACGACCCCCAGTCGGGTGGCACTTGCTCTGGGGTGGCGCTGTGGAATGCTGTCTGATGCGCGGGGTCACTAGCATCAGAGCATATAAGCAGCGTGTTTCAAGGCAGTCAGCTCAGGGTGGTTCTGGGAAGCTGAGGTATGCGGCACGCGGCCTGTGCCAAGTGCCGTGCGGAACAATCGTGAGGAACCCCGTGAACCCGCTCAAGACAGAAATCGCCTTGCTCTGCAAACTCGGTGTGGTTCTAGAGAACACGGTAAATCTGATTTTGGGTTCCCAGGGTCGCATGCCCACCGTGCTGGTGGATCCCGTCGACGCACACGGCGTGCAGCTTCCCGGGCTGTGGCT
>JBBQYN010000175.1:0-5704 GCA_038208655.1 Actinomycetales bacterium | reverse complement strand
GCCGGCGGTTTCCCGGCCCCGACCGAGGGCATCGCGCAGCAGCATGCCGGCGGTCCCGGCCACACCCCAGCGGGAATCGACGGTGTAGAACGGGGCCTGGCTCATGACGTCGACGCCGCCGGCGATGGCGAGGTCGCTGACCCCGGTCTGCACCTGCATCGCGGCGTCGAGGACCGCTTGCAGGCCGGAGCCGCAGCGACGATCCACTTGCACTCCGCCCACGGTCACGGGGAGCCCCGCATTGAGGGCGGCGACCCGCGCCACCGGCGCAGCTTCGGCGGTCGGGTAGGCCTGGCCGAAGATCACGTCGTCAATCGCCGAGCCGGGCACACCGGTGCGCTCGACGAGCGCGGCGATGACGGCCGCGGCGAGGTCGGCCGGGGCGACGGTCTTGAATGCGCCGCCGAACCGGCCGATCGGCGTGCGCAACGGCTCACAGATGACGACGTCGCGAAGGGCCATGCCCGGGCGGGGCCGCCGCTCGGCGCTCACGCCACGACCTCGGCGGTCTCGGCTGTGTCGGCGCTATCGATCAGGGTACGGATGGTGCGGGGCGGCTCGGGCACGAGCAGCGTCGCCTCGGTCGCGGCCCGCACCGCCTCCACCGTGACGCCCGGCGCGAGTTCGCGCAGCACGAGCCCGTCCGGGGTGACGTCGATCACGGCGAGGTCGGTGATGATGCGCGTCACCACGGCTTTGCCGGTCAGCGGCAGGTCGCAGGCGGTCTTGATCTTGTGCTCACCGGTCTTGGTGACGTGTTCCATCACCACGATCACGGTATCGGCGCCGTGCACGAGGTCCATCGCCCCGCCCATACCCTTGATCATCTTGCCGGGAACGGCCCAGTTGGCGATGTCCCCGGCTACGGAGACCTGCATGGCGCCGAGCACGGCGACGTCGATCATGCCGCCGCGAATCATGCCGAAGCTCTGCGCCGAATCGAAGTATGCCGCGCCGTCGTTCACGGTGACGGTCTCTTTGCCCGCGTTGATGAGCTTGGGGTCCTCCTCACCCTCCCAGGGGTACGGGCCCACGCCGAGCACCCCGTTCTCGGAATGCAGCACCACGAGCACACCATCGGGCAGGAAGTTCGGGATGAGGGTGGGCAGGCCGATGCCGAGGTTGACGTACGAGTCTGGGGTGAGGTCCTGGGCGGCGCGGGCGGCCATCTGGTTGCGGCTGAGGGCCATCAGTTCTGTCCGTTCGTTGCGGTCGGCGCGGCCGGAGCAGCGGATACCCTGGGGCGCGGCCGGGTGGTGGTTTTCTCGATGGGCAGGTCGGCGGCATCCGCTGCCCCGAGCTGCACGATGCGGTTCACGTAGATGCCGGCGAGGTGCACGTGGTCGGGGTCGATCTGGCCCGGTTCCACGAGTTCGTCGACCTCGGCGATGGTGATTCGGCCGGCCATGGCGGCGACGGGGTTGAAGTTGCGGGCGGATTTCTCGAAGACCAGGTTGCCGTGCCGGTCGCCGCGGGCGGCGCGCACGAAGGCGTAGTCGGTGACGATGGCCTCTTCGAGCACGTATTCCTTCTCGGAACCCAGCGACGAGATCATGCGGGTCTCTTTCGGCGGGCTCGACACCGTCACCTCCCCGTCGGGCCCGTACCGCCAGGGCAGGCCGCCGTCGGCGACCATGGTGCCCACACCGCTGGCGGTGTAGAACGCTGGGATGCCGCTGCCGCCGGCGCGGAGGCGTTCGGCGAGGGTGCCCTGCGGGGTGAGTTCGACCTCGAGTTCTCCGCCGAGGTAGCGGCGGGCGAAGTCCTTGTTCTCGCCGATGTACGACGCAATGACCCGGTCGATGCGGCCTTCCCGCAGCAGCTCGCCCAGGCCCCAACCGTCGACGCCGCAGTTGTTGCTGACCACGTGCAGGCCGGTGGTGCCGCGGGCGAGTAGCGCGCGAATCAGCACGATGGGCACGCCCACGAGGCCGAACCCGCCCACGGCGACAGATGCCCCGTCGGGAATATCAGCGACAGCGGATGCCGCGGAAGAATACGTCTTGTCCATGGTGTGTCCTCTAGATCGAGTCGTTCGGGGTGGCGGCCTCGGCAGTGCCGCGAACCGGGGTGACGGTGCCGATCAGGGTGGGCACGGCTACGACTCCGAGGTCTTCGGGCACTGAGCGAGCTGGGCCAGCAGCGGTGCCGTGCGGTAGGCCACCATCTCGCGCATCGAGAGGGCCACCTCGGTGCGCTGGATGCCCGGGAGCGCCAGGATCACGCCGGCGACCCGGTACAGGTCGTCGGCGTCACGGGCCACGATCTGGATCATCACATCGCTGCCGCCGGCCACGCCGTGCACCTCGACGACCTCGGCGATGGTGCCCAGCTGCAATTCGATTTCGGCCAGCCGGTGCTGGTCCACGAGCGCTGAGACGAAGGCCGTGAGGGGGTACCCGAGCGCCCTGTGCACCACGCGGCGGTCGATGGCCGCGAGGTAGCCGCCGGATTCGAGGCGGGCCAGCCGGGACTGCACGGTGTTGCGGGAGAGCCCCAGGCGCTGGGCGATTTCGACGCCCGGCAGTCGGGCATCCGCTCCGAGGGCGAGCAGGATACGGGCGTCGATGGCGTCGAGGGTGGGCATGTACCGCAGTATGGCACGCCAACTGCGGCGAGGGCCATGCAATCTGCACGGTTCCACCGCGGGTGTCTATGCAAAAACTGCATTGGATACCAGGCTTCCCCCGCCGCAATCGACCCGAGGGTGGTCACACGAATTCTCCGGCCGGCGTCAATGCGGTACGGCTGACTACTCCTGAGTACCGCCGGGTGCAGCGCCGGGAGCGTCGTTCGGGGCGTTCAGACGAACCTCGCTCGGGGTGGCCTTGCGCATGCGCTCAACGCTCCACGGCACAGACTCGGTCGCGTCGGGCTCGATACGCCGTCGCGCGACTGGGGGGTCACCCCCGGGCGTTCGCGCGGGCGGTTTAGGCGGATGCTGCGTCATAGACACTCTCGATCACGGAACCCCAGTATGGCCCGAACATCGTGTCCGGCACGTTGTTGTAGCCAAAGCTGTTGACCGAGTTCTGAAGTCCGCCAGAGCCGCTCCCGATGAACCAGGGGCCCCCGGAGGACCCTCCCGTCATGTCGCAGGGTATGCCCTGCGAATCCGTCTGGCCGAACGGATCCGCGGTCGCGGTGCCCGTGCACGATTGCAGCGTCTCGCCCGTGAACGGGGCGCCAGCGGGGTAACCGTATGCGGTGTAATCCAACCCGCGGCTGTCGTTGAAGACCACGCCGGAGGCACCGACCGTATCGCTCAGGGTCGACCCCGTGGGCGAAGCGACGATGGCGAAACCGGTGTCATAGGTGATGTCGCCCTGCGATGTCCACTGCGTCGGAGCGTAGAGCTCCGTGGCATTCCACTGACCAAACGGGGCCGAGCCGTTTTCATACGCAGGAACGAAGGTCAGGCGTGACGCGAAGGCACCCGGCCCCGCGTTCAGGCAGTGCCCTGCGGTGGCTACGGTGTTTTGGTTCGCGGCCGAAATCGCGTTGCCCGAGCACACGTAATCTGTCCCCTGCAGGGTGAAGAAGACCTTCCCGATGTGGGCGATCGGCGACACCCGCACCGCCGCGGGACTGCTACGACTTTCCGGTTCTTGCGACGTCGTCGTGGAAATGGGCCCTACCCGTACGGGCACCGCATCGAAGCCGACCGTGTGCGCGATATTGTCGCGCACGAGCACGTCTCCGGGGATGGCGGCCTGCATGCGCTCCGTGGTCCAGTAACCGTCGCCCTGCAGCGTCTGCGGAACGACCCACCGTTCCACGTTCGTGGACAGCGGCACCTCAGCAGCGGATGCCGCGCCCACCGTGAGGAGCCCCCCGGCGACCAGCGCCCCGACCAACAGTGCCGCGTAGGCCCCGGATCTCAATGTCTTCTTCTTCATAGACTTCACTCCAGTATCGATCGCGTTCACCGGGCTTAAAGGCGCCGGTGGTATGTGCCTGATCTTGCGTCACAAAAAGGTTCGCTGCTTCTATTTGGGGATAGTCACCAAGAATTTTGGAGGACTACGGCAGTGGGCGACCACGACGGACTCCTGCCCGCGCCCACCGCGCCCACACGGACGGGCTCCACCCTGGTGGGCAGCTACCGCAATATGGCACGGCTCGTCGCGGTTTAGGTGTGCATTCTGCACGGTTTCGCGGAGGCACGTTGTGCAAAACCAAGAAGAGGCGCAGGCTCGAGGTCACCGGTCAGAGAGGATCCGTCATGAGCATCGCCGAGTTCCACCGCGCAGCACCGACGTCGCAGCATTCCCCCGCAGATTTTCTGTCCTACCGGGATCTGCTCACGCCGGCCGAGACGGCGCGGTTGCAGGACGCCGTTGAGGTCTTCGAATTGGACGTGCGCCCGGTCGTGGCTGAGCACTGGGACCGGGGCAGTTTTCCCTTCAAGCTGGTGCCCCAGCTGGCGGAGTTGAATCTGGTGGGCATGACCGGGCGTGGCGAGAGCCATCTGCTGCACGGCTTCATGCACCTGGAACTGTGCCGGGTGGACACCTCGATGTCGACGTTCCTCGGCGTGCACAGTGAACTCTTCGTCGCGGCGATCGAGCAGCTCGGCTCTCCCGATCAGCAGGCCCGGTACCTGCCCGACGCCCGGGCGCTGCGCACAATCGGGGCCTTCGCGCTGACCGAACCGGACCACGGCTCCGACATCTCCCGCGGCATGCAGACCACGGCGACCCGCACCGGTGACACCTGGCATCTCAACGGGGTCAAGCGCTGGATCGGCAACGGCACCTTCGCCGACACCGTGCTGGTCTGGGCGCGTGACACCGCCGATGGGCAGATCAAGGGTTTTCTGGTGGACTCCGGCTCCGCCGGGTTCTCGGCCGAGAAGATCGAGAACAAGATCGCGCTGCGAATCGTGCAGAACGCCATCATCACGCTGCAGAACGTGCGGGTGCTCGAGCGCGACCGGCTGCCCGGCGCGCACACGTTCCACGACACCAACGCCCTGCTGACCGATTCCCGGGTCTGGGTGGCCTGGCAGTGCGTGGGGCTGCAGTTCGCCGCCTACGATCACGCCCTGCGATACGCCCTGGAACGCACCCAGTTCGGCAAGCCGCTGGCCTCGTTCCAGCTGGTGCAAGACAAGCTCGTGCGCATTCTCGAAAACGCCACCACGTCGCTGGGAACCATGGTGCGCATCGCGCAGCTGCAGGAGTCCGGCGGCCTGCGCGCCGAGCATGCCGCCCTCGCCAAGGCGTCGGGCAGCGCCCGCATGCGCGAGTCCGTGGCCCTGGGCCGGGCGGTGCTCGGCGGCAACGGCATCTGCACCGACTATGGCATGGCGCGGGCCTTCTCCGACGCCGAAGCCGTGTACAGCTACGAGGGCAGTTACGAGATCAACACCCTCGTCGTGGGCCGGGCAATCACCGGGATCAGCGCCTTCCAGTAACGCCGGCCCGGCACAGGCCTGGAGTGCCCCACATGACGCAGAAGACGTGGCAGGGCATCATGGAATGGCCGCTGATCGCGGCCGCGCTGCTGTTTCTCGGCGTCTACGCCTGGTCGGTGCTCGCGGAGCTGCAGGGTGCACCGTTGGTCACGGCGGAACGCATCATCGCGGTGACCTGGGTCGTGTTCTTCGTCGACTACGTGGTCATGCTGACCCTGGCCGAGCATCCGCTGCGATGGTTTCGCACCCATCTCTTCGACCTGCTCGTCGTGGGCCTGCCGCTGC
>JBBQYN010000174.1:0-5727 GCA_038208655.1 Actinomycetales bacterium | reverse complement strand
CCTGGTCGCGGTGCTGCACGACCTGAATCAGGCCGCCCGTTACGCGACCCATCTCGTGGTGATGAAAGCCGGCGCCATCGTGGCGCAAGGCGACCCGAGCACGGTTCTGACCGCCGAACTGGTGCGGGAGGTCTTCGGGCTGGCCTGCGTCATCATCGACGACCCCGAGACCGGCACCCCTCTCGTCGTGCCGAAGGCCACGCCGGGCAGTCGCCCCGCCCGCTCCGGGTTCCCGCCGGCCGCCTGACCGGCCGCCCTCGCGCTCATGCGCCGGATATGAGCATCTTGGCGCCGTCGTGCGCCTGATATGCCCACGTGCGTCGCGTCATGCGCCCGAAACGTGCACGGCGGGCCGCTCATGCGCCCGATATAAGCATCCGTTTTCGTTCATGTGCACGTTTGGGCAGCATGAGTGTTTGGGCGGGTACATATGGGGCGCATGAATTGCCCTGCCCGTGTCCATGCGCCCCATACGAGCAGGCCCATCGCTCATGCGCCCAATACAACCAGGCGCGAGCGCGCATGCACCCGAAATACCCACGCCTGCGTCTGGTCAGGCGCTATTTGAGGTAGCCGCCGTTTTGCAGGCCGGCCTGGATCTCGTATCGATTGGTGAGCGGATCCCGACCGGCGATGAAGTACAGCAGCGGGAAGATCATGCCGTAGCGCTGCCACTGGCGTTTGTGCACCGCCTCATGCTCGAGCACGGCGGCCGACACGTTCTGACGCGTCAGATAGCAGCCGCCCACGCAGGAACCACCCCGCCCGAAGGACCAGGCCGGCATGCCTCGGAACACGATCAACCCGTTGCGGCGTTCCACCCGGCCGGTGCTCCAGATCGAGCCCCACACGATGCCGACGGCGGTGGCATACAGGTAGCCGGCGCGGCTGAACGCGGAGTCAAAGAGCAGTCGCCGCATCCGTGTCACCCCTCGGCATTGGCGCTGCCGGGTCGGCCGTACTGTTCGAGCAGGCGCAGCCACGCCTCGCTGACAGTCGGATAGCTCGGTACGGCGTGCCAGAGCCTGTTCAGCGGCACCTCACCGACGACCGCGATCGTGGCGGAGTGCAGCAGCTCGGCGACATCCTGGCCGACGAAGGTGACGCCGATCAGCACCTCCCGGTCCAGGTCGACGACCGCGCGGGCCTTGCCGACGTAGCCGCCGGCGAGCAGAGCGCTTCCGGCGAGGGCGGCGAGGTCATGGTCGAGAATGCGCACCCGGAATCCGGCCTTGATCGCGGCGGCGGCGGTCAGTCCGACCGACGCCACTTCGGGGTCGGTGAACGTCACCTGTGGCACGGCGGCGTTGTCGGCGGTGGCAACGTGGGCACCCCAGGGGGCGTCGTCGACCGTGCTGCCGGTTGCCCGCGCCACGATCACGTCACCGACCGCGCGAGCCTGGTACTTGCCCTGGTGGGTGAGCAGGGCCCGGTGGTTCACGTCGCCGGCGGCGTAGAGCCAGCCCTCGTCGAGCGCGGCGGATTCGCCGACCACGCGCAGGGTGTCATCGACGGTGAGCCAGTCCCCGGCGGCGAGCCCGACGGTGTCGAGGCCGTGATCATCGGTGCGTGGTGTGCGCCCGGTGGCGACGAGCACCTGCGCGGCGGTCACGGTGCCGCCGGTGGACAGCGTCAGGGCGACCTCGCCGGTGGCGGTGCGTTCGACACGGGTGGGGGAGGTTTCCAGCAGCACTGTGACGCCCTCGGCCCGCAGGGCGGTGGCGATAATGTCGCCGGCGAAGGGTTCCAGGCCGCCGAGCAGCCCGCTGCGGGCGATCACGGTGACTTCACAGCCGAACGACGCGTAGGCGGTGGCCATCTCAACGGACACGGTGCCGCCGCCGATGATGGCGAGGCTGGCGGGGATCTCGGTCGCCGAGGTGGCTTCCCGGCTGGTCCAGGGCTGCACGTCGGCGAGCCCGGGAATATCCGGCAGCAGCGCCGACGACCCGGTGCACATCACCACGGCGTGCGTGGCTGTGAGCGTGGTCACGGTGCCGTCCGCGGCGGTCACCGTGACTTCGCGCAGTCCGGTCAGGCGGGCATGCCCGCGCAGCAGGTCGATGCCGGCCGATTCCAGCCAGGACGCCTGCCCGTCATCGCTCCAGTTGCTCGTAAACGCGGTGCGGCGGGCGAGGGTGGCCGCCACGTCGACGCCGCCGGTGATCGCCTCCGCCGCTCCCGGCACGCGGCGTGCGGCGGCCAGCGCCGCGCCGCTGCGCAGCAGCGCCTTGGACGGCATGCAGGCCCAGTAGGAGCACTCGCCGCCCACGAGTTCGCTTTCGATGATCAGGGTGCGCAGGCCGCCCTGCACGGTGCGGTCGGCGACGTTCTCGCCCACGGCGCCGGCGCCGATCACGATTACGTCGTAGCTGTCATTCGTCATGAAATCTCCGGTATCTGTGTCACGTGTGCAGTCTGCAGGCTAACCCCACGGACCGGCGGAAAGCTGGGTGTCGTCGGCGATGGTGATGAGAAACTAGTGGCCCACGAACCGCGCCGAGGTGCGGGTGAGGAAGGCTTCCATGCCGATGCGGGCATCCGTTGTCGCGGCCAGACGGGCCAGTTCACCCTGCAGCAGCGCGGCGGCGGCCTCGTCACCGTCGCGCACGGCGGTGCGGGCATTGGCGAGTGTGGCCTGCACCGCGAGCGGGGCCTGCGCCGCAATCGACTCGGCGATCACCAGGGCCCGATCCAGCTGACTGCCGTCGGGCACGATTTCCTGCACCAGGCCCAACCGGTAAGCCTCGGCCGCGTCGAAGCGGTCGCCGGTGAGCATCCACCGCATCGCGTTGCCCCAGCCCACGGCACGGGGAAAGCGCAGCGTGGCCCCGCCGAACGGCAGGATGCCCCGGGCCACCTCAATCTGCCCGAAGGAGGTGGATTCGGCCGCGATCACGATGTCGCTGGCGAGCATGAGTTCGATGCCGAGGGTGAGGCAGGTGCCCTGCACTGCGATCACGACGGGGGTGCGCAGCGACTCCCCGTCAAGCTGCCACGGGTTGAGGCCACCGGGTGGCACCATGTCGAGGCCGTTCGGGCCCAGCCGCGGCGCGATGTCGGCCAGGTCGAGGCCGGCGGTGAAATGGTCACCCACGGCGTAGACCAACCCCACGCGCAGGTCGGGGTCGGCGTGCAGCTGGCCGTAGGCGAGCGCGAGCTGCTGCAGCATGGCCAGATCGGCGGCATTGCGCTTGTCGGGTCGGTTCAACCCGATCAGCAGCACGTGGCCGCGACGTTCCGTGATCACCCGGGGCGCAGCCGGCGCGATGGAGGTGCCGGTTGGCGTCGACTCGGCGCTCATCGGGTCAGCGCCCCAATGATGCGCAGGATGCTCGGCATATCGTCGTTGGCGTCGTCGACGGTGGCGGGAGCGAAACCGGCGATGGTGGCACCGGCCAGGGCGAACTCTCCGCGCAGCGCGCTAATCAGCCCGGTCAGGCTCTCCACGCTCAGCCCGAACGGCACCAGTTCGGCGATCCCGGCGAGGGCCGCCGGGTCGAGAACGTCCAGGCCGATGTGAATGTAGACGTGGCTGGCGCCGGTCGCCCGCACGGCGGAGAGCAGTTGCTGCGGCGCGGGCAGCCCGTCGGGGGCGAGATCGTCCACGGCCAGTGCGGTGACGCCGCTCGACACGATCAGGTCGTCTTCGGCCGGGTCGGTATCCCGGGTGCCGGCCAACACCACGTGGTCCAGCCGCACGCTGCTCTCTGCCCGCAGCAGCAGCTCCGGCCGGCCCTCGCCCGTGATGGCCCGCAGCACCATGCCGCAGAACCCGCCGGACGGGCTGGTCTCGGCCACGTGCAGGCGCGGGTGCGCGTCAAACCAGATCAGGGCGACCTTCTGCGGATGCTGCCGGATCGCGTGTTCCACGGCGGCCAGCGACACCCCGCAGTCACCGCCGATGGTGAGAGCCCAGTCGCTCGTATTCTGCAGCACCGCGGCCTGGCGTTCCCGCACCATCAGAATCGTTGACAAGCGGTGAATTCCGGTGTCCATGGCATCGCCGGCTTCCACCGGCACCTCCACGACCTGGGTGGCCGAGGAGGGCAGGTCACCGCGAATCGCCTCCGCCCCGTCTACGAGACGCATTGCGCGCGGCGAGACCGAGCCTTGCCACTGAGGAACGACGACGAATGTGGGAGCCATGATTCAGTATGCTCCTTCTCTGCTGTGCGAAACAGCTGATCTGGGCCTCATTGTGCGGGCGGGGTGTTACTGCATGTCACGGTAGCGGATCGCGGCGGTGACCGCTTCCCGAAGGTCGAAGGCGTCCAGGGACAACCCGAAGCCCGGGGTGTCGCGTTGAATGCGCCAGCCTTCGGCGAGGGGACCGAGGTCGATGACGTCGAACCCGAACTCGGTGATCAGAGCCGCCACGACCTCGCGTGCGTGCGCATCGTTGCCGGCCACGATCGCGGCGCGACGGTCCGGCGCCCGGGCGGGGCGGGCATCCGTTGTCAACGCCGCCGCCGGCAGGTGGTTGAACGCTTTCACCACGTGGGAACCGGGCAGGAACACCTGCAGGCGTTCTGACACGGTCGCCGTCTCGTCATCGAGCTCGGGACTGTGGCCGTCGCGGTGCGGGTAGTAGTTGGTGGCGTCGATCACGAGCGTGCCCACGAGCGCGTCGGCCGGCAGCGCGGCCACCTCAGCCAGGGGAACGTCGACGACCACGATGTCGGCGGCCGCGGCTTCGGGCACCGTCGCCGAGCGCGCCCCGGCACCCAACTCGGCCGCGAGCTGATCCGCGGGGCCCGCGCCACGGGGATCACCGATCACGACGTCGTACCCGTGTGTCGCGGCCAGGCGGGCCAGCTGACTGCCGATCGCGTCGGTTCCGATGAGCCCCAGGGTCGGCATGGGTCAGCGTTCGATCGCGCTGCTGGATCCGCCGGCCTTGAGGGCCGCCAGCCGGGCGTCTACCTCGCTGAGCTCGCCGAGGTCTTCGAGGCTTTCGAACTGTGCGTCGAGGCTCGACGCGGCCAGTTCGCTGGCGCCGCGCACCCGGGCTTCCTCCCGGCGGATCTTGTCTTCGAAACGGCTGACCTCGCTGGTGGGGTCGAGCATGTCGATGCTCTTCACCGCGTCCATCACCTGCTTCTGGGCCTGGGCGGTCTTGGCCCGCGCCACCAGTTCGGCGCGTTTGGTGGTGAGCTGGCCGAGCTTGTCTTTCATGGAGTTGAGCCCGTTCTTGAGCTGCTCCACGACCACGGTCTGCGACGCGATCTGCGGCTCGGCGTCGCGGGCTTCCTTCTCAGACGACATCTGCCGCCCCAGCGCCACCTTGGCCAGGTTGTCGAACTTGTCGGCGTCGACGCTGTTACCGGATGCCCGCAGCTCGTCGGCCTTGCGGCTGGCGGCCAACGCCTTCCCACCCCAGGACGCCGCAGCGGCGACATCTTCCCGGTGGTCGTCTTCGAGCAGACGCAGGTTGCCGATCGTCTCGGCGATGGCGCTCTCGGCGTCACGGATGCTGTCGGTGAAATCACGCACCATCTGGTCGAGCATCTTCTGAGGGTCTTCGGCCGAGTCGAGCAGCGAATTGATGTTGGCCTTGGCCAGCTGGGAGATGCGACCGAAGATGGACTGTTTCGACATGGAGACCCTTTCGTCAGACGGTGTGTGACCGTGACCTCAGACACTACGGAAGTCAGCGGGTAAAACGGTGGGAACGCGCGGCCGGCTCAGAATCTGCCGCCACCACCGCGGCGCGATCGGGTGCCG
>JBBQYN010000173.1:0-5761 GCA_038208655.1 Actinomycetales bacterium | reverse complement strand
TGCTGCCGTTCCTGAACAACCTGTGGACGACAACTCTCACGGGCGCCCAGTTCACCACGGTTCTCGAACAGCAGTGGCAGACCAACGCGGACGGCACGATTCCGAGCCGCCCGTTCCTGGCGCTGGGACTTTCGGATAACGTCAGCTACACCTATGACGCCGACCGCGCCGCCGGCGACCGCGTGACGGGCGTCTTCGTGGACGGTCAGCCGATCGACGCGAACGCCTTGTATGTCAGCGGGTCGTTCAACTTTATTCTCACCGGTGGAGACAACATACGCGAAATCACCCAGGGCACGAACACGCGGGATTCCGGACTCGTGGACCGGGATGCCAGGATCGACTACATCACCGCGAACAGTCCGCTGAGCCCGTTGTTTGCGGCGAGCCAGGCCACGGTGACCGGTCTTCCGGCCACAGCCGTTGACGCTGGCGACACGCTGAACCTGAGCGTGTCCAACGTCGACATCACCTCGCTGGGAGCGCCGAAGAACACGGAGTTCACCCTCAACTGGGTGGGCAGCACCGCCAGCCTCGGTACGGCATCCGTTGACGAAAACGGGGTCTTCGCCGTGACCGTCACAGTGCCGGCCGATGCGGCGCCGAACAGCGTTCTGGAACTCACCAGTACGGCGACCGGTACTGTGGTGCGCGTGGCCATTTCGGTCACCGCGGCTGCTGTGACACCGGAACCGACACCGGAAACGCTGCCGGAGTCCGGCGGCCCGATCGGTCTGACCCCGGAAACATCCGACCCGACCAGCACCGTCGTGCCGAGCTTCGTCGCCGTCTCGGCCGGACTGGATGCTCTCACGGCCGCTGTGGAAGATGCCAGCACGAGCGACCGGGGCTCCTATGCCGCGGGCGCCAGTGTGAGCATCAACGTTGGCGAGCAGTACGCGGGCCGGTTCGTGGCGGTCTGGCTGCGCTCGGTTCCGGTGAACCTGGGCTGGCACCAGGTGAGCCCCGGCGGATTCGTGACCGTCACGATTCCCGAGGGCACCGCGGCGGGTTCGCACCGTCTCATCGTGCAGGACACCACCGGCAGGGTCATCGGCTGGACCGAGATTGAGGTTGCCCCCGCGGCCGCCACGTTCGCGGCCCTGCCGAACACCGGCGTCGACAGCACCCCGTTGCTGTTCAGCGGCGCGTTCCTGCTGCTGCTCGGCGCGGCCCTGATGCTCAAGCGTCGCCGCACCGGATTGGAGCAAATCTAACCGACACGCTCGCCCTTACCGGGTGCCGGCACCGAAGCTCGTTAACCTTGTGGCATGTCGACGATTCAGCCTCGTGCACGTCAGTCAGCCAAGGTTTACCGGCGCCGGCGCCTGGTGTTGGGTGTGGGTGTTCTGCTCGTCATCCTCATTGTGTCCCTCATCGTCTGGCGCCTCGGCGCCGGCGGCGCGGAGTCCGGTACCACCTCGGACCGTTCTTCGGCCGGAGAAGCGGCGGCCAGCGATGCTCCAACCGCCTCGGCCACTCCGGCCGAGGCGGTTGCCGTTGCCGCCGGGGCGCCGTGCGACCCGGCGCAGCTGCAGGTTGAAGCGGTGACGGATGCCGTGAGTTACGAGGCCGGACAGCAGCCGTTGCTGTCGCTCAGCCTGACCAACACGGCCTCGAACACGTGCCTGATCAACGCGGGCACCGCCGCGCAGGTCTTCACGATTTCCAGCGGAAACGACGTGTACTGGACCTCGACGGACTGCCAGAGTGATGCCAGCGACGCCGAGGTCAGCCTGCGGCCCGGTGTTGCCGTGACCTCGTCCGATCCCATCGTCTGGGACCGCACCCGGTCGTCGGTGGACACCTGTGACGCGGTCACCCGCGATGGAGCGCCGGCCGGTGGCGCCTCGTACAACCTCAGCGTGACCGTCGACGGCATCCAGTCGGCCGTGTCGAAGCAAATTCTGCTGTACTGACCGGGTTGGGAATTCTTCGGCCGGTCAGGCCGGGCTCGTTCGCTCGTGGCGTGTGCCCCGGCTGGGGGTGTCGGCGTTCGGCCTGATTGAATGGGGGTGTGACCGACGTGACCCCACCCACACATTCCGAGGCGTTGGCCTCAGCGCTCGCCAAACAAGATGTTGCGGCCGTGGCCTACGCGCTGCGCAACGACTACATGATCGTGCCGCAACTCGTGGTCAACGGGCAGGCCGAGCAGGTGCGCGTCTTCGGGCGTGAGGGCAGCGACAAGCGCACCCTGCTGCTGTTCTCATCGAGCGCGAACTACGCCAGCATGGTGCCCGACGATCCCGACCTGCGCGTGATGGTGTGCGACGGCAACTGGTTGCGCGAGTTTCTCACCGTGCACCAGAGCACCCTCGAGATGGTCTTCTTTGATGTGGCCGGCCCGGCCGTGATGCAGGCCGCTCCCGCCGACCTGCTGCGCGCGCTCGGGCCGCTGTCCGGTGCCGACGACGACGCGCCCGAAGCGGGCACCGCGGCCGAGGCTGACAGCGATGCGAATGGCGACAGCTCGACCAGCTAGAGCCGGCTGGGGTTACCGGCGGCTCGGCGCGCTGTCGCCGATAACCGCTGTGACCGCGGAGCCGATCGATTCGATCGAGGTGTCAATGCGTTCGGTGAAACCAAGCCGGGTGGCTTCTCCGGCGCGTTGCTTGGCGGCTGTGGTCGCGCGCACTTCGCCGGCCAGGCTGATCTCACCGAACGCCACCATATGGTGCTCGATGATGACACCTCGAAAGGCCGAGGCGATGGCCAGCGCGATGGCCAGGTCGGCGGCGGGTTCGACAAGGCGGATGCCGCCCACCGTCGACACGTACACGTCGTAGGCCGTGAGGTTGATGCCCACGCGGGCCTGGAGCACGGCGAGGATCATGGCGACCCGGGACGGGTCGACGCCGTTCGTGACGCGTCGCGGGTTGGGCGCGCTCGTCGAGGCGACCAGGGCCTGCACTTCGACGGGCATGGCCCGGCGGCCCTCCATGGCGATGGTCACGCACGTGCCGGTCACGGGCTTGGTCGCCCGGCTCAAAAACAGCCCGCTCGGGTCGGGCACTTCGGCGATGCCGTCGCCGGTCATCTCAAAGCAGCCCACCTCATCCGTGGGCCCGTACCGGTTCTTGAGGGCTCGGATGAAACGCAGCGCCGTGGCCCGGTCGCCTTCGAAGTGGCAGACCACATCGACGAGGTGCTCAAGCACTCGCGGGCCGGCGATGGAACCGTCTTTGGTGACGTGGCCCACCAGCAGCACGGGAATGTTGCGGTCTTTGGCGAGCCGGATGAGGGTGGACGCGACTTCGCGCACCTGGCTGGGCTGGCCGGGAGCGCCGTCGGAGTTGGCGCTGGAGACGGTCTGCACGGAGTCGACGATGAGCAGGTCGGGTTTGACGGCGTCGATCTGGCCCAGGATGGTGCCCAGGTCGGTTTCGGCCGCGAGATAGAGCAGCGGTTGCAACGCGCCGGTGCGTTCGGCGCGCAACCGCACCTGGCTCACGGACTCCTCGGCGCTCACGTAGAGCACCCGGCTCTTGGCCGCCGCGGCCTTGGAGGCGACTTCGAGCAGCAGGGTGGACTTGCCGACTCCGGGTTCGCCGCTGAGCAGAATCACCGATCCGGGCACGATGCCGCCGCCGAGCACTCGGTCGAACTCGTTGACTCCGCTGGGCCAGTGCGCCGCCGCATCCGTTGCCGCATCGGTGATGGGCCGGGCGATGCTGGTGCCGCTGACCACGGTGGCGGCCAGGCTGCGCACGATGCCGGTTTTCTCGCCGGCTTCCTGCACGGTGCCCCACTGCTGGCACTCGCCGCAGCGGCCGGCCCATTTGAGGGTGGTCCAGCCACACTCGGTACAGCGGAAAGAGGAAACGGGTTTAGCCATGCCAGCGAGCCTATCTGCGGCCTCCGACAGCCGGGGTGGAGACGGGGCCGGCTGGGGAGAACCGCTCGGTGAGCGCTGCTGTGAGGGAGGGCAGAAACGCCTCGGCCCAGACCCGGTAGCCGCGGTCGTTGGGGTGGAACAGGTCGTTGGCCACATGGGTGGCGATGCTGCGCAGGCCGGAACGCTTGGTGGTGGCGTGCAACGGCACCACGGTCAGGCCGTGGGCCGCGGCGCGGGCGCGCAGCACGGCATTGGCTTCGGCGACTTTACGTTCGTTGCGGGGCAGGTGGAAGCACGGCAGGTCGGCCACCAGGGCGTGCGGGGGCAGGGCGGCGAAGAGTGTGGCGATCTCGGTGTCGAAGGCCGCGGCATCCCACTGCGCGATGTCGTTGGCGCCGATGGCGACGGTCACGAGGTCGGGGGTGAGCTTGGCGAAGCGGGGCAGCTGGTCGCGCACGGCCACGCCCACCGTGGCGCCCGACACGCTGAGGTTGACGACGCGCACCGTGCGGCCGGTGCTGAGGCTGATGTGGTCGGCGAGCAGGCCTACGTAGCCCCGGTTGGGTGAGGTGGCGCCGATGCCCTGGGCGGCGCTGTCGCCGATGGCTATGTAGAGCAGTTCGCCCGTGAGTTTGGCGCGGCTGCGCCACCAGAGCGAGTTCACGGGCAGCGTGTCGTTGAGGGCTGCCGAGCTGAGGGCGAGGCGTCGCTGAAACCCGCGATAGTTGAGCAGGGCGGTCGCGCCGAGTGCGGCGGCGCTCACCGTGGACGTCAAAAACAGTGTGAGGGGGCGCCGAGCGCGTGAAGGGAATGTCACTCCGTGAGGCTACCTCGATGGGTGCGCGGCACGGCGAATTCTCCGGATTCGCGCAGGGACGTACAGCCAACTAGGATTGACGGCGGTACCGTGTCCGAGCGGCCGAAGGTGCAACTCTCGAAAAGTTGTGTGGGGGAGACTCCACCGTGGGTTCAAATCCCACCGGTACCGCCACGAAAAACCCCCTACATCCCAGTGTTTTACTGGGGAGTAGGGGGTTCTTCTTTGCCCGAAGGGGCGTTTTGGCAACATTTTGGCAACACTTGAAAAAATTTAGGGGCCGGAAATGCGCGGTTATGTGATGAAAAGTCCCGTTCTACGCAACTGTATTCGAGTGTCGATTCGACTCATTTAGGGGCACCCCTGATGCCTCCTCACACCAATTTGGCGGGGGCGTCACGACGGCCTTCAGCCCACTCGGGCAATCGTGGTCGGCGTCTGTTGACGTACTTTGGACGCTTCCGCCCAGCGCAGTTAGTCGAGGCTTAGCGCTCGTGCGTCGTCGAGTGCGTCGGCGACCAGGTCGAGATCATCGTCAAACAGGTCAGCGTAGGTGTCCAGGGTCATCGCTGCAGACGCGTGACCGAGCATGCGCTGAATGGCCTTCACGTTCGCGCCCGCCGAGATGGCCAGGCTGGCCGCTGTATGGCGCAGATCGTGCATGGTTATTTGGGGGAAAGTGTTGTCCGACGCCTGCGATTTGCGCACTGCGGACACAAACCATCCGCGACGGCTGTCGGGGCTGCGCATGTAGTCGAGGCCATTGCCAAAGAGCAGATCGCTGCGGCGGCGAGGTCGTCCCGCCGTGTTGGCCATGAGTTCGACGAAGAGCGGGCCCAAAAAGGCGGGGTATGGCACGGTACGCGCTTGATGGGTTTTGGGCGTACCGACGTGGATGGTTCCGTTAACGTTCACCGCGTTCTGGTGTACTGACAAGCGCCGCCGAACCGTGTCCACGTCGCGGAGTCGTAGGGCGGTCGCTTCTCCCCACCGTAGGCCGGTGTAGGCCAAGACCAGAATCATGGTTGCATGCTGGCGAGAATTTTGAGCGAGCAGCGTTACCTGGCGGTGAGACAGATAGGCGTGCTGGCCTTTTGATTTTCGAG
>JBBQYN010000172.1:0-5777 GCA_038208655.1 Actinomycetales bacterium | reverse complement strand
CACGAATGGGGGCGCAGTATCAGGCCTCGAGGTACCTCTTCAGGGCGGCCAAGTCGACAGCGATGGCGGCGGCATCCGCTTCAAAAACCTCATCGGTGGTGCCGGGCACGCGGAACAGCGTGAAGATCACCTCACTGCCGGAGTTGTTCGCGATCACCCGCAACGGGTTGTAAAAGGTCTCGCCGCTCGGCAGCGTGACGTGATGATCGAGAATTCCGAAATCGTTCTGCGGTGCGAACGCCACCGTGACCGTGCCCATGGGCGACGTGGTCGTCCAGACCCCATCGACCAGAGTCACCGTGTTGCTCAGCCCCGCGGCCCACAGGGGCAGGTTCTCGGGGCTGGACGCAAAGGCGTACACCTCGTCGGGAGTGCGGGTGAGGGCCAGGGAAATGTGTCGCGTGGGATTGAGGTGCATGACCCAAGGCTACGCTCGCCACCCTACGCGCGAGGCAAGCCGCTCCCGAACGCCGCGGCTTCGGCGTTCACCAGGAGCTCGCTCGGCCGTATTGTTGATAATGAATATCATGTGCTTTAGGGTGAAGTCAGGCCGGCGCCCGGCCGCGCACCGAAAGGACCGCCCATGACCGACGTGCCCATCTTTCTGGTCAGCGGCCTGCGCCCCAGCGCCCGAGCGTTCGTGTGCAGCACCCTCGCCCACGGCCACACCCGCCCCCTCACCCTGACACCCAGCAGCACCTTCGACCCCTGCGCTCTCACCACCCGCCTGGCCGAAGACCTCTGCGCCCTCGACCACAGCCACAGCGCCGCCCACACCAGCCCGGCGGGCATCGTGATCAACGTCGACCCGACCCTCTCCACAGCGGATGCCGCCCAGACCCTCGAGCAGGTCTTCACCAGCAACGCGTCGGCCGGCCCCAAACCCTACCTGCGCGACGTGATCACGGTCGCCTCCGCTGCCGAGATACGCCGCCTGCTCTTCGCCGACCCCACCTCAATCGCCGACCTCGACGACGCCGGCCAACTCGCGGAACACCTCGAATACGCCACCATCATTCTGGTCTCCGGCCTCGAAGCCCTTGACAGCCGGCCCGCAGAGGACACCGTCGCCCTGCTCAGCACCCTCAACCCACGCGCCCGGGTCATTCCCGCTCCCCTGCTCACGGCGCTGCTGCAAACCCCATGGTGGGCCGAACCCCGCCGCGCCGACGCGATGCACGACACGATGGGCTGGGTGCTGGCATGCGCGACCGACGGCGCCGCGACATCCGTCACAGAACAAGCCCACGTCGACGACACCGACACCAGCAGCGCCCTGCAGACCGTGACGTTTCACGACCCGCGCCCGTTTCACCCGTGGCGCCTAGCCCACGCGATCGCCGCCGACCTCAGCCCCGCCCGGGCCGGCCGCATTCTGCGCTCCCGCGGCGTGATCCGCTTGGCCAGCCGCCCCGGCCGCGTGATCTCGTGGACCAGCACCGGCCAGGGCCACACCATGACGCCCACCCAGCTGCCCAGCTGGAACCCGCACACCCCAGCGGCCAACAGGTGATGTTCGTGGGCACCGACCTCAACGCCCACCACATCAGCCGCGTACTGGCCGAGTGCCTGGTGACGGATGTCGAACTGCTCGCCGGACCGATGGAATGGGCCGGCTACGCCGACCCGTTCCCGGCCTGACCCCGGCACGACACGACCCGGCGGCCAGCCCGCCGCCCGCCACGCCCGCCGTTAACGACACTGGCGGCCGTCCTCCGAAGAGAAAGACCGCCGGCGTGAGAGCGCAGGGTTAGCGTTTGCGCTTCTCGCGCACCCGCATGCTGAGGTTGATCGGGCTTCCCTCGAAGCCATAGATCTCCCGCAGACGACGCTGAATGTAGCGACGGTAACCCGGGTCGAGGAACCCGGTCGTGAACGCCACGAACGTCGGCGGCCGGCTGGACGCCTGCGTGCCGAAGAGAATACGGGGCTGCTTGCCACCGCGCACGGGGTGCGGGTGCGCCGCGGCGAGCTCAGCGAGGAACGCGTTGAACTTACCGGTGGCGATGCGGGTGTCCCACGACTCAAGCGCGAGCTCGAGCGCCGGAACCAACTTCTCCATGTGACGACCGGTCTTGGCGGAGATGTTCACGCGCGGTGCCCACGACACGTGTGCCAGGTCCTGCTCGATCTCTCGCTCCAGGTAGCGACGACGGTCATCGTCGATCATGTCCCACTTGTTGAACGCGAGAACCAGAGCACGACCGGACTCGATCACCAGGTCGATCACACGAATGTCCTGCTCACTAATGACCTCGGTCACGTCGAGCAGCACCACGGCCACTTCGGCCTTCTCAAGCGCAGCACTGGTACGCAGCGACGCATAGAAGTCAGCGCCCTGCGCGAGGTGCACGCGGCGACGGATACCCGCGGTGTCCACGAAACGCCACACCTTGCCGCCGAGCTCAACCTGCTCATCGACGGGGTCACGGGTCGTGCCGGCGAGAGCGTTGACGACAACGCGCTCCTCCCCCACGACCTTGTTCAGCAGGCTGGACTTGCCCACGTTCGGGCGGCCGAGGATGGCGACCCGGCGCGGACCGCCGACTTCCTGCTTGGCCACAGCAGACACGGTGGGCAACACAGCGAGAACCGCGTCGAGCAGGTCGGCGACACCACGGCCGTGCAGGGCGGAGACCGGCCACGGCTGGCCGAGTCCGAGCGCCCACAGGCTGGCCGCTTCGGGCTCCTGGCGCACGTCGTCGACCTTGTTGGCGATCACGAAGACCGGCTTGCCGCTCTTGCGCAGCAGACGAACTACGGCCTCATCGGTCGAGGTCGGGCCCACGTTGGAGTCCACGACGAACATGACCAGGTCGCACAGCTCAATGGCCAGCTCGGCCTGCATCGCGACGGATGCGTCGATGCCCTTGGCGTCGGGCTCCCAGCCGCCGGTGTCGACGAGGCTGAAATTGCGCTCGCCCCACTCGCCCTTGTACGTCACCCGGTCGCGGGTGACGCCGGGGGTGTCCTCGACAACGGCTTCACGACGACCGAGGATACGGTTCACGAGCGCGGACTTGCCCACGTTGGGGCGGCCGACGATCGCGATGACCGGCAGCGCCGGCAGGTACTGAATGGCGTCGGGGTTGTCGGTGACCTGCGAGAGAACGTTGAGGTCTTCCTCGTCGAGCTCGTAGTCGTCCAAGCCAGTGCGCAGCGCGCTGGCGCGGCGTGCGGCAAGTTCTTCGTCGAGGTTGGCGAGTCGTTCCGCCAGCTCGGTATCGAGCGCAGTGCTCGTGTCTTCGTATTCGTTACTCATGCGATGCCCGCTTCGTGCGTGTATTGACGACGTCGATGACCGCTTGAATGGTCTGCTCGAAGTCGAGGTGGGTGGAGTCGACGGTTGTCACACCGTCTGCGGCGCTCATGAAATCGACAACCTGGGAGTCAGCGCGATCTCGCGATCGCAGCTGTTCTGCCACGGTTTCAGCCGACTGGGTCGTAATTTCCGCAGAGCGTCTATCCATTCTAGCCTGCTCGGAGGCCGTGAGCAGAATGCGAACTTCGGCTTCGGGCGCGACGATGGTCGTGATGTCCCTCCCTTCGATGATCACACCCGGCCGATCCACGTTCGCCGAGAGGCTGTGGAACAGGTCCGTCAGCTGGCTGCGCACCTCGGGAATGCGGGCGACCGCGCTCACGGCAGCGCTCACCTCGGGGGTGCGGATGGCGTCGGTCACGTCGATCTCCCCCACCCTCACGAAGTACTCGTCGGGGTCGGTACCGATCGCATAGTCAAACAACGGGAGCACCGCACGCACGGCATCCGTGTCACTGGTGTCGGTGCCGCGCTGCAACGTGAGCCACGCCATCGCCCGGTAGGCGGCACCGGTGTCGAGGTAGGCGAAGCCCAGCCGGCGGGCCGCGGCCCGGCTCACGCTGCTCTTGCCGCTTCCGGCCGGGCCGTCGATCGCGACGACGGTGGGGAGGGTATGACGACCCATGACTAACCAGCAATCCGCCAGCCGCGGGCGGCCAGCTCTTCGGTGAGGCGCGAAACGGCCTCGGGGAGTACGGAAATTTCGGCGAGCCCGATCTGGGCGCCCGGCGAGTGTTCGAGTCTGAGATCTTCCATGTTCACGCCGAGCTCGCCGATCTCGGCCAGCAGCTGCGCCACCTGACCCGGGCGGTCATCGACCATCACGATCAGCGACGCGTAGCGACGGTCCTGACCGTGCTTGCCGGGCAGCCGGGCGACACCGTCGTTGCCGCCGGCCAGTTCCTCGGCGATGCGCCGCGGGGCACCGGGCGCCGCGGGGTCGGCGAGAGCGCCGATGAACCGGTCCAGGTCGTCACGCAGGGCGAGCAATACCTCTCGCACCGGATGCGCGTTGGCGGCCAGAATCTGCACCCACAGTTCCGGGTCGCTCGCCGCGACACGGGTCACGTCGCGCAGGCCCTGGCCGGCCAGATTCAGCGACGAGTGCGGAGCATCCGTCAGCCGCCGGGCCATCAACGTGGAGACGACCTGCGGCGCATGTGACACCAGCGCCACCCCACGGTCGTGCTCCTCCGGGGTCATCTCCACCAAAACGGCGCCGAGGTCAAGAATGAGATCGTCGATGGCTTGCGCCTTCTGGTAACTGATCGCCTCGTGCGCGGCGACGACCCAGGGCCGCCCCAGGAACAGGTCGGCGCGGCCCGACAGCGGGCCGCCCTTCTCCCGGCCGGCCAGCGGATGCGACCCGATGTACCGGGACACGTCGGCGCCCCGGGCACGCAACGCGGCCAACGGTGCCAGCTTGACGCTGGCCACATCGGTGACGATGGCGTCAGGGTACGCCTCGAGTTCCCGGGCCACAATGTCGGCGGTCACGTCGGGCGGCACGCACACCACGATCAGCTGCGGCCGGTCGTCGGCGCTGCCGGCCTGCCCGGCACCGTAGTCGATGGCGAGGCTGAGGTTGGTCGGCGACGCGTCGGCGAGCGTCACGGTGATGCCCCGAGCGGTCAGCCCCAGGCCGATGCTGGTTCCGAGCAGGCCGACACCGACGATGCGCACCGGTCCGATCAAACGACTTTCGACCACGGGCCGACTCCTTGCGTGTGGGGTGTGGGCGTTAGTGGTGGCTGTCGGGACGGGTGTCGTCGTGGCTGTGGTTCTCGTCGCTCGTGGCGGCGTCGCGGGCGGCGTCACGGCCGGGGGTGGGCGCGGACCGCGACACGGTCAGCAGCGCGCCGAGTTCTTCCCGGGTGAGCTCCCGCACGGCGCCCTGGCGCAGCGTGCCGAGGTTCAGCGGGCCGAACTGGCGCCGCACGAGGTCGACAACGGGGTGGCCGACGGCGCCGAGCATGCGACGCACGATGCGGTTACGGCCGGAGTGCAGGCTCAGCTCCACCATGCTGAAACCATCGCCGGGAGGGCTCGCGAGAATGCGGGCCTTATCGGCGGCGATGGGCCCATCGTCCAGCTCGATGCCGCTTTGCAGCAGGCCGATGGTCTGCGCGCTGACGCGGCCCTCGACCTTGGCGATGTAGGTCTTCGAGACGCCGAACGACGGGTGCGCGAGCACGTGCGCGAGGTCACCGTCGTTGGTGAGAATCAACAGTCCGCTGGTCTGCGCGTCCAGGCGGCCCACGTTGAACAGTCGCTCGTCGAACTGGTCGGTGAATTCACGCAGGTCGGGGCGGCCGCTCTCATCCTGCATCGAGGAGACCACGCCGACGGGCTTGTTCAGCATCAGGTAGCGGCGGGTGGTGTCCAGCTGCACGGCGACGTTGTCCACGGCGACCTGGTCGCTTTCGGGGTGCACGCGGCGGCCCAGCTCGGTGAC
>JBBQYN010000171.1:0-5780 GCA_038208655.1 Actinomycetales bacterium | reverse complement strand
GGGCTCTACGAGCCCAATGCCATGGTGCTCAGCACCGTCGACCCGGAAGGCCGACCGAGCAGCCGAACCGTGCTGCTCAAGGGCCTCGACGGCAGCGGTTTCGAATTTGTCACCAACTACGCGTCTCGCAAAGGCCGAGCGTTGAGCGTCAACCCGAACGTCTCTCTGCTGTTCCCCTGGTATGTCATGCAGCGCCAGGTGATCGTCTACGGCACGGCAAGCCCTACGGATGCTGCCACCAGCGACCGCTATTTCGCGCGCCGGCCGAGGGCGGCGCGCGTCGCCGCGGTTGCCAGCGACCAGTCGCGGCCCATTGCCGGCCGCGCCCTGCTTGAGGAGCAGGTGCGCAGCGTGGAAAAGCGCTATCCCAACGACACAGACATTCCACGGCCGAACGACTGGGGCGGGTTCCGTGTGGTTCCGCGTGCGATCGAGTTCTGGCAGGGCCGCACGTCCCGGCTGCACGACCGCCTACGGTTTACGGCCGATCACGCGGGTGGCTGGACGATGGAGCGGCTCCAGCCTTAGCCGGGGCCCGCGGCCGGGCGTTACTCGGCACGCCCGCACCTGTCGTGTTCGACGCCACTAAACATGATCCGCCACGCCACCCGACACTCCTGAACCTGGAGTCAGGTGACGTCGTAGAAGTCCCTTGGCTAGCGGATCTCGGTCAGATACGTGGTGTAGCCGGCACCGCGCATGGCGGCCATGATCGGCGCGGTGCCGCCGGGTTCCGCGACAGCGATCATTGCGCCTCCGCCTCCGCCACCGGTCAGCTTCGCCCCGAGCGCACCGGCCCGCCGAGCGATAGTGACGAGGTCCTCGATCTCCGGGCTCGACACCTGCAGGGCGTTAAGCAAACCCTGGTTGACGTTCATGAGCTCGCCCAGCTGCGCGATATCGCCGCGTCGGAGGGCGTCGACGCCGGCTAGAACCAGTCCGTCGATCTGGTTGAAGAGCGAATCGTAGAGCTTCGGATTCGCCTGCCAGGCTGCGCGCACCAGAGCGACGGTGTGGGAGGTCAGCGAATCCACTCCGGAGAGTCCGATGATGATCGGAATCGGGTGTGGCGTGATGATTTCGCTGGATTCCGGCCCGATGGCATCCGTTTTTCGAAAGAGGATCGGTCGGCCAAAGGTTGCGACGGTGTTGTCGATGCCCGACGGCGTGCCATGCACGATTCGTTCGCATTCGAAGGCGAGGCTCGACACGTCGGCGTCACTTACTCGAATATCGAAGGAGTCCGCCATGGCGCGGATCACGGCCACCGCGAATGCTGCTGAAGCGCCCAGACCGCTCGCCCGGGGCAGGTCGGAGAAGACTTCAACGTGCAACCCGGGCGCCGGAATGCCCAAGCGCTCCATGATCAGCTTCACCACTTGACGGGAGACGTCCTCCCCGAGGGGCGCGCGAACCGTGCCATCAACGCCTCGGTCAACGATCACGGGTTCACTCGTCGGCCAGCCCGTGGTGACCGTGGCGGCAACGGACAAACCGATCGGTGCCGCGATCGCATGGTGGCCATACACCACGGAATGCTCGCCCAAGAGGATGATCTTGCCACCGCCCGCGTGGGAGCCCGGCCCCCCTGAGGTGGCGCTCGGGCCCGGGACAGCCGAGGCCTGTGACACCGCCGACGTAGCGAGTTCGTCGATGGTTTCCATGATCACACGTGCCTTCCAGACCTTGATCTCCCCGTCTGCGAGGAGCCTTTCGACGACGTCATCAAACCGAGCTCCCTGTGCTCCCGCGGCGACGGCCACCGCCCGAGCGTGCAGTCGCATGTGGCCGTGCTGGATACCGTCGGTGGACAGCGCCTTGAGTGCGGCCAGGTTCTGGGCCAGGCCGACCGCACCCATGACCTCGGCCAGCTCACGAGCAGAGGAGACGCCGAGAATGGTGCGGGCCAGTCGCACGGCCTGATTCGACTCAACCTGGCCGCCGACTGTTCCTACCTTCAGCGGGAGGGTCAGCTCCCCGACGAGATCGCCGGTGTCGTTAACGCTCCAGTTCGTGAGCGGGGCATACCGGTCGCCGCGTGCCGCATAGGCATGGGCAGCGGCTTCGATCGCGCGCCAATCGTTGCCTGTTGCTATTGCGACCGCGTCGATGCCGTTCATGATGCCCTTGTTGTGCGTGGTTGCCCGGTAGGAATCCATCGCAGCGAATTCGTTGGCAAGGACGATCCCATCGCGCACCCTCACACCGGAAAAGTCGCCCGTGGCCAGAAGCTCGACGGGAATGACCGCGCGGGTATGCACCAGAGCCCGGTCGGTGAGGTTCGAGAGGATGCGCAGAAACACCCTGCCCCCGGTGATATCAGCGATCAGCGGGGCGATTCGCTCGCACATCGAATTGACGAGGTTGGCGCCCATCGCATCCCGGGTGTCCACGACCAGATGCACGACGAGCAACTCGCCATTGTGCGCCGTCGTCCCGCGGAGGAACACCTCCACGCCGAGCGCACCTCCGCCACGGGCCACCATATTGGGATGTGCGCTGTTGGCCAGCCGGAGGATCTCGAGCGTGCGAGCGAGTACGGCCGCGCGAGCCTGTTCCGGTCCGTGAACGTCCACCACCTGGACCTGGCCGATGAGCATCGGCTCGTCCGCGACGCTGGTGAAACCGCCGGCCTGCCGCACAAGTTTGGCAGTCGAGCTGACCGCCGCGACGATGGAGGGTTCTTCGACGACCATGGGCACGAGATAATCGCCACCGTTGATCTGAAAGTTCAGACCGAGCCCCATGGGCATCGAAAACACGCCGATCACGTTCTCGATCAGCCGGTCGGCGGTCTCCACGTCGAGGGAATAGGTTCCACCGCGCAGCGAGGCGTAGTCCGCCGCATCGAGCACCCCACGTTCGTGCAGAAGCTCCAAGCGTTCGTTGACCGACAACTGATAAAAACCTGGAATGCGTGACCGACTCATGATGACGCACCTCCCTGCAGCCCGGCGGCGAGGAAGCCGAGCGGAACAATCGTGGCTCCGGCCCCGGTGAGCGCCTCGGCCAGTCGTTGGGCGGGTTGCCCGCGGTGGCTGAAGGCCAGGCCTACATCCCCGCCGCCGGCTCCGGAGGTCTTGAATGCGCCGCCTTCGCGTTTGGCCACTTCGTGCAACTCGCGGTGGAACTCGCTCACAATGCCGACCTGGGCGTGGGCGTCAAGCTGGTTGAGCGCGCTGAAGTAGCCGTTGGCCAGGCTCAGGAAATCGTCGGGATCAGACAGCGCTGCCGCAGTGCGTTCGGCCAGGGCGGACAGTCGGGCGATATCGGCCCGGTGCCCGGTTGGGTTGTCGGCGGCATAGTCGGCGACGCCCGCTACCAGCCGGGTTGTCAGCGAGCCCTCGCCGGTAACCACGGCCATGATGTCCAACTCCTCCGGCCAGCGCAGCGGCAGCGGGGCAGCCCCCTGACAGTACTCGATCAGCCCGCCGTACACGCTCGCGGCCACGTCGCCACCGCTGCCGACGCCCTCTTGCGCTTTCCGATGAGCGGCATCGGCGAGGCGGAACAGCGATTCCTTGCCCAGGTTCAGTCCTACTGCGGCCCCCAGCGCAGCGGTCAGCGCAGCCGCGACGGCAGCGCTCGAGCCCAGCCCGAGCTTGTGGCCATCGAGGGAGAAGGCGCTGCTGTCGATGGTGATCGCGAGCGGCTGGGGTGGCGGCGAGGCCACCGCGACAACGGCCTCCCGCACCGCATCGAAAACCCGAAGGCTCGCACGTACTCGGGAATCGAGCCCGCTCGGCAGCTCGCCATCCGGACCGAGGACCAGGTTCTCAATGTCGAGGTTAGGCGCGCTCACCTGCCAGGAGCCGGAGATTGAATCATCGACGCTCACGTCGACGCGGCGGTTAACGGCCGTCAGCAGCGCGGGGGCGCCGCTGAGCACGGCATACTCACCGAGCAGGAAGAGCTTTCCCGGCGCGGATGTCCTTATTGTCACCGCAGTCACTCCAGCCGATACGCGCCGGGGCCGAGGGCGCTGCCGCGCACCTCCAGCACTCCGGGAACGATCGCGAGGGCTGCCTGCACGGCTGCGGCGTCGGCAGGCAAAGACAGCACCTTGACCTGCGGTCCGGCATCGATGGTGAAGTAGGCAGCCACGCCCTGGGCGCGGAGGCCCTGAACCGCGTGCATGGCGGCAACGGTCGCCGCGTTCCAATAGATGAGGGCGGGCCGGGTGGAGAGCATCAGCGCGTGCAGTTTCAGGCAGTTGTGCTCGGATAGCTCGCCGAGCCGGGCGAAATCACGGGTCGCGATGGCGGCACGCATCTCGACGAGGTCGTCGCCGGCGGAGTCGAGCCACGCCGAGTAGAACGGTGACGTAGCCGCGCTCCCCACCATGCCGACAGTGGAGTTGATCGACTTGTGACCGCGTTCGGTAATGGCCACGGCGACCGACAGAGGCCAATCGGCGGAGTCGAGCAGCTGCTCCGCGTACGAATCCGAACCAGTGGCCGCGACGCCGGCATGCATCTCGGCAAATCCGCCGAAGATCGACCGTGCCGCCGAACCGGAACCGTGACGAGCCAGTATCGACAGTTCCCGGTCGCTGAGCGAGAGACCGCCGGCACCGGCCGCGGCCGTCACGAGGGCCGCGAACCCTGATGCCGACGAAGCCAGTCCGGCACCGGTCGGAAAATTGTTCGTCGACGTCACCATCGCCCGCTCGTCGTGCCCGGCCCGTTCGCGCACCAGATCAAGCACCCGACTGACCCGGGTGGCGTCGCCCCGTCGGCCGTCGAGCCAGAATTCGTCGTCGCCCAGATCGGAACGGAACGTCACTCGCGTGTCAGTGTGCAGGGCATCCAGGGTCACCGATATGGAGCCGACCGCCGGAGTGTTTAATCGGGCGTCGCGCTTGCCCCAGTACTTGACTAAGGCGATATTGCTGTGCGCCCGGGCCGTGGCGGTGGTGCCACCGCCGAAGTATTCATCCACAGTGGTGCTCCGATCCAATTCCCTTGATTTTAGCGGGTGCTTTGGCAGACACTTCCCACGCCGATGGTTGAATAATAGAGACGTGTGTCTTGAGCCCCACTGTGGTTGGGCCGACCGCACGAAAACTGAAATGGACACTGTTGACGCCTGGAATTAGCGGACTCTCCCTGTACGTGCCGCCGTACCGTGTACAGCTGCAAGACTGGTGCGACTGGAACGACCAGCCGTGGACGAAAGTCCAGCAGGTCGTCGGTCGCAGCTTCCGAATGCGGGGGCCCGGGCAGAGTATCTACACCCTCGCCGCCAATGCCGTTTGGCGGCTTATTCGGGACTACGACATCGATCCGGCCCAAATTGGCATGCTGGCCCTCGGCACTGAATCCAGCACCGACAATTCTGCGGGAGCGGTCATCGTGAAGGGCATGATCAACGAAGCCCTTCGCGCCCACGGTCTTCCCGAAATCGCGCGCGACTGTGAAGTGCCCGAATTCAAGCACGCCTGTCTCGGCGGCGTGTACGCGACCAAGGCAGCCCTGCGCTATTTGGCCACCGACGGCGTCGGCCGTCAGGTGATTGTCGTCTCCGCTGACATCGCGGAATACGAGCTCGGGGGAACAGGGGAGCCCACCCAGGGTGCCGGCGCGGTTGCGATGCTGCTGGAGAGTGACGCGCGCCTGCTCGAAGTCGACCTTGCCGGTTCCGGAAGTGATTCCAGCTACCGTGTGGCGGACTTCCGTAAGCCGTTCGCCCGCTTCCGCAATCAGCCACAGCGTGACGACGGCCAGGTGCAGGACCTTCCGGTGTTCAACGGGCGTTACTCGACCAGCTGTTACATCGAT
>JBBQYN010000170.1:0-5795 GCA_038208655.1 Actinomycetales bacterium | reverse complement strand
CGTCCGGCCCGTTCCGAGCGTCCGGCGTACAACGACCGCGCCCCTCGCACGGACCGCCCGAGCTACGAGCGTCCTGCCCGTACCGAGCGTCCCGCGTACAACAACGACCGTCCGGCCCGCAGCTACGACCGCCCGGAGCGCACCGAGCGTCCGAGCTACGATCGTGCCGAGCGTCCTGCCCGCTCTTACGACCGTCCCGAGCGCACTGAGCGCGCGCGTTACGAGCGCGATGACCGCCCGGCGCGCTCGTACGACCGCCCGGACCGCGCGCCGCGTTCATTCGACCGTGACGACCGTCCGGCCAAGCGCGAGAGCGACTTCTACACGGCGCGCGCCACGAGCGGCCCCGTTGAGGACGTCGTGCTCGAGCGTCTCGAAGCCATCGCGACCACGGCGGCCGAAGTCGTCGGCGTGACCTTCGGCGACCTCGGCCTCGGCGAGAACATCGTGCGCGAGCTCGCCACCATGGGCGCCGCTGCTCCGTTCCCGATCCAGGCCGCGACCATCCCCGACGTGCTCGCAGGTCGCGATGTGCTCGGCCGCGGCAAGACCGGTTCCGGCAAGACCATCGCGTTCGGCGCTCCCCTCGTGGAGAAGCTGATGGAGAACAACGGCGCCAAGGACCGCAAGATGGCCCGCAAGCCCCGCGCGCTCATCCTCGCTCCGACCCGCGAGCTGGCGCTGCAGATCGACCGCACCATCCAGCCCATCGCCCGCAGCGTCGGACTCTTCACCACCCAGATCTACGGAGGCGTTCCGCAATACCGCCAGGTCAGCGCCCTGCAGCGCGGCGTGGACATCATCATCGGTACCGCGGGCCGCATCGAGGACCTCATCGAGCAGGGTCGTCTCGACCTCTCCGAGGTCGTCGTGACGGTTCTCGACGAAGCCGACTACATGTGCGACCTCGGCTTCCTTGAGCCGGTGCAGCGCATCCTGCGTCAGACCAAGAAGGGCGGCCAGAAGCTGCTTTTCTCGGCCACCCTTGACAAGGGCGTTGCCTCGCTGGTCAAGGAATTCCTGACCAACCCGGCCGTGCACGAGGTCGCCGGCGAGGACCAGGCTTCCTCCACGATCGATCACCGCGTGCTCGTCATCGAGCACCGCGACAAGAGCCGCATCATTGAGGAGCTCGTCAACCGCGACGGCAAGACGCTCATCTTCAGCCGCACCCGTGCCTATGCTGAGCAGCTCGCCGACCAGCTCGAAGGCGCCGGAGTGAAGGCCACCAGCCTGCACGGTGACCTCAACCAGGCTCGCCGTACCCGCAACCTGCAGATGCTCACCAGCGGCCGGGTCAACGTGCTCGTGGCAACGGATGTCGCTGCTCGCGGCATCCACGTGGATGACATCGACCTGGTCATCCAGGCCGACGCCCCCGACGAGTACAAGACGTACCTGCACCGCTCCGGCCGTACCGGCCGCGCGGGCAAGACCGGAACCGTCGTGACGCTCATCCCGAAGCAGCGCAAGCGCCGCATGGACGAGCTGCTCGACCGTGCCGAGATCGACGCCAGCTACATGTCGGCCGGCCCCGGTGACGCCGCGATCCGCGAGCTCGCCGGCGTCTAACACGCCGTAGGCACAACAGAAGGGGCACCCGCCATCGGCGGGTGCCCCTTCTGTGTGCCATCCCCTCCCGCGAGACGACGCGTTTCGCCCCTTAACCAGCCGGATTTGGGGCGAAACGTGTCGTCTCGCGGAGACGGGGCGAAGGGGCTCAGACGGGGCGCGGCCAGATCATGGTGCGAAACGAGGAGTCGATCAGGGTGGCGTCGAAGACCGAGAACACGCTGCTCACAATGCGGTCCCCGGCCCGGAAGGCCACCGCTTCGTAGCCCGTCCAGATCGAGTACCGAGCGGTCAGGCGGGTGCCGTCCACCCGCACCACGACACGGTCCCACTCGGGAGGGCCGTCGTCGGCGACGCGGGTGTCGAACCGGGCCCGATCGGCCAGATGACTGGCGGCGAGCATCTCGACGCTGGCCCAGGAGCTGTCATCGGGGTGCAGGAAGGTGCGCACCGACCCGGTGAGGTCGCGGCCGTGGTCGCCGCCACCGCGCACCTGGTAACCCAGATCCACGTAGGCTACGGGGTCGCCCGTTCGGGTGAAAGCGAGCAGCCCTTCGGCGACGCCCGACTGCGCTTCCAGCGCTCCGATCCGCCCGATTCGCGGGGGCGTGGGGCGCACGAACTCATCTCCGACGGGGCGGTAGCTGGCCATGCTTCATGTTTGCACAGAGCCGTGGTTTAGCACAGGGGTGCCGCGAAACGATCCGCCCGGCGGGCACATTTTTTAGCGCGAGGGTGGCACTTAGTTTGTGTCGGTGCCCGCCTCGCGCTGCTGTGCCTGCTGGTCGACGGCGAGCTCGGTTTGGTTTTCGCCGCTGTCCCGCAGGCCCAGCAGTCCGGCCACCGTGACCAGGTTCATCGTGTAAATCATCACGGCGAGCGGCGAATCGATGGTGCTCAGGGTGTCCCGGTCGGAGTGGATGTTGTGGTTCTCGGAGTCAGCCCCCTCGATCGTGAGCACGGCGGGCAGTCCCGCCGAGATGAACGGCACGTGGTCACTCGCGAACGGGTTGAGTGAGATGGTCACCGAGAGGTCGGTGACGGCCGCGGCACTCGCCGCCAGACGATCGATGAGCGGCTGGGAGACGGGAGCGCCCTCAAGCAGGACCCCGGGTTCGGGCGAGTTCAGACTCGCCGTCATGTCCATGTTGATCACGGCGCTGATACGGTCACGATCGGCGTCACTGAGATCTGCCACGTACTGCGAACTTCCGAACAGCCCCTGCTCCTCACCGCCGAAGAGCACCAGTCGCAGGTCATCATCATGCTCTGTGCCCGCGAGAATGTGTGCGATCTCCAGTACCCCGGCGATGCCGCTGCCGTTATCGTCGGCGCCCGGGGCCGGCGCGTCGGGACCGCCGGCCAGATTGATGGAATCCAGGTGCGCGGTCACCAGCACCAACCGCCGATTCGTCCCGAGTCCTGCTTTGTCGGCAACCAGGTTCGACGAGCTGCCGCCGGGAATGGCCACCATGCTGCGTGTCACCGTGTACCCCAGCTGCTGCAGGGTGAGCTCCGCCCACTTCGACGCCCGCACGAAACCCGCGCTGAGCGAGTGCCGGGTCTGGCATCCGGTGAGGAAGGCCAGCGATTGAGCCACCCTGCCGGGAGACACCTGGTCAGCCAGGTCTCGCGCCCGGGCGTCGACCGCAGCCACGGCGAGGGCAGCGCGCGCGACCTGTTCGACGATCGTGGCGTTGGGCGGCATCGGAACCAGGCCGAAGCCTGCCAGGTTGCGACTGCTGAGCCCCTCGGCTTCAGCGTCCGTGAGATCGACGGCGAGGTATCGCCCTGCCTCGAGCACGACCCGGGCACTCGGAAACGTCTCACGAAATTCCTGCCCCAGCTGTCCCACCAGATACAGCCGCCCCTGAGTCTCTCGCGGTACCTCCGTGAAATGCTCGAATCCTCGCCGGGCGGCAGACTGCGGTGCACCGTCGTTCCAGTAGATGGTGCGGTCGCCGAACCGACTCCACTTCAGCCCGTGTTCGTCCGGCGCCGGCTCCCGGGGCCCTGACAGGCGGGCTGAAGCGGATGCGACGGCCTCGCTGGGCACCACGACGTAGCTGGGCATGACATCTCCTTCGGTGCACTCATTTTCGGTGCACACATCTCTTCAGTGCACTTATTCAGTGCACTTATCGTGTACACGGTGTTCGGCTCTGACGGGTCCTCAGGGCATACGGATCTTGAGCAGGGTGTCCGTGGCTTCCACGACCTGCGGGCCGTGCGGCTGTGGCGCATCCGGCCGAAACGGATCGCCGGTGGGCCGGGGCCGGTCATCCGGCCCCGGCGTCAGCTGCACGATCTCGCCCGAGGTGTTTACCCGCAGCCGATCCCGACCGGCTCGCGTGGGTGGGAACGCAAAAGAGTCCGTTCGGCGATACACCCGGATGTTCTGCTCGTCTTCTTCGTGCGAGTGGGTCCACTCGCCGGGCTGAGGTGTGGGCATTGAGGGGATCAGTTCACGTCGGTCTGCGTCTCGCGACGGGCATCTCGTGCCGCGTCAGTGATGCGGCTGTCGGCCACGGTCTCGAAGGTGTTGCGCGGACCTTCGAGGCAGGCGTACATTCTCTCCACCTGCCCGACCGAGAAGAGCACCATCACGTCGTCGTCCACGTAGTCCATGTAGTCCACGAAGAGGTCGCCGTTGGGGGCGTTGTCACAGCTCACGTGCGGGAACGTGGGCTTGCCGGTGTTCTCGCCGGCCTGGTTCGGGGTGTCGTCCACCTTGTCCGTGCCGACACAGCCAGATTCATCGCCCCAGATGTGGTTGAGGTTGAGCCAGTGCCCGATTTCGTGGGTGGCGGTGCGCCCCAGGTGGAAGGGCTCGGCGACTGTGCCGACGGTACCGAAGGCGGTATCGCGAATCACGACCCCGTCGGTTTGCGGGGCACCGCCCGGAAACTGGGCGTAGCCGAGCAGGCCGCCGCCGAGGCGTCCGACCCAAAGGTTGAGGTAGCGATCTGCCGGCCACGCATCCGCACCGCCCGAGGCGGTGAACTTGATGGCATCGTCAAAGGTGAACGACTGCACACTGGTCTGGTCGCGGGTGATGCCGGAGCTCGGCTGTCCGGCGGGGTCCTTATCGGCCAGAGCGAACTCAATCTGTGCGTCGTCGGCCAGGGGCAGGAATTCCACTGGCGCGGTCACGAGATCGGCGTTGGCTTTGCGAAAGTCAGCATTGAGCACGTCGATCTGGCTGGCAATCTGCTCGTCGGACACATTCTGGTCTGACTCGTTCCAGAGCACGTGCACCACTACGGGGATGCGGGTCACCCCGGCGCGCGCCGAGAAGACGCCCCGAGCAACGATGTCCCGCGCTTCCCGGTCGAGACGCGTGCGTGCCTCGGCGAAGGCCGGACTGGACTGCAGCTGGCTGGAATAGACCAGTGGGGTCGCACACAGACGGGTGGTGGGCAGGTCGCGTTCCTCGGTCATGATGATGTCCTCTCCGTGAAGGGGTGAGTGTGTGCTCGAGTATGGCGGGTGGGCGTTACTGCGGCGTTATTTTCCCCCGCCGAGCCGGCCAGAGACGGTGTTCCCGGAAGGTTTCCACACCGTGTCTTTCTCGACACGCCCGGGATGCCCGGGCAAGTTGCGGCCCCCCAAGATTCACCGTAATGTCATCTAAGTCAACCAAGCGGTGCGGAAAGCTGATTAGCTAGCCGGCCTCAAGCGGGACCATTCCAAGTCACGACGGCGCCGCAGTTTCGCGCAGTACGAACTTGATGAAGTTACGAACACGTCCAGTAGGGCGCGGCCGTAGCGACACGAAAGTTTCACCGGAGTTGCCCCAGTGCAATGGTCAATATGGCCGGCGGCTGGGTGCGTCCGATCCTTGAGAACTCAACAGCGTGCACAATGTCAAATGCCAAAAACCTCGGTTGTAGGGCTCGTTTCTAGCGAGTACCGCGACAGAGATTCCTTTGGAAATAATATTGAAAAAGTCCTTGCCTTTTAGGTGAGGCAACAAACAACAAAGCAAGTCAGTAATGATTTGTTCTGTCAGTTTCAAACTTGTAGTTTCTTGGCCTATTCCGGCTGGTTACTGCACTAGATGGGCACCAGGTCTTCGGGTTTGGGAGCTATTCAAACATTTACGGAGAGTTTGATCCTGGCTCAGGACGAACGCTGGCGGCGTGCTTAACACATGCAAGTCGAACGGTGAAGAGGAGCTTGCTCCTTGGATCAGTGGCGAACGGGTGAGTAACACGTGAGCA
>JBBQYN010000169.1:0-5797 GCA_038208655.1 Actinomycetales bacterium | reverse complement strand
CGGCTGGGGATTGCGGATGGGGGAACAGTCTGCTTGCAGAATACGGCTCCCGGAGGTGCGGTCGACCTCGGCCTCGTAGTAGAAGTGCACGTCGCCGGACAGGAACATCACGGTCTCGGGCGCGGCGCCGCGCCGGCTGTCGGCGACCTCCGTCACCATCTCGGCCACCCGCCGAAAACTGGTCTGGAAGGCGCCCCAGTGTTCCAGGTCGACGGCCCGCCGCATCCGCTCGCCGACCCCCGTGAGCGCCGGCCCCCAGGCGCCCTCCGAGACTGCCTCGTCCCATGATTCCAGGTGGTGCAGCCCGGTCGGCAGCAGGAACGGTAAGGACGTGCCGATGAACAGGTGCCGCACGTCACCGCGCAGCTGGTCGTTCAGCCAGGCCGTTTCCGTGGAACCGAGCAGCGACCGCGACTCGGGATCCAGCACCCGGCTGGCCCGGGAGTCCAGCACCACCACGCGGGCGTCGGTGAACTCGCGGCTGTAACTCCACCGGTAGGAATCCGGCCGTTCGTCGCAGCGCTGCGCGAAGGCGTCCAGCACCGGTGTGAGATCCAGTTCGGTGCCGCCCGGGTGGGCCGATATGCGTGACCAGATCTCGTCGGTGAGCCGCGCGGCCGGCGACAGGTTACCCAAGTGCTGATACACCCAGTACGAGGCGAGGCCCGCCACGATGCGGCCCCGCCACCACGACGTTTTCGCCATCTCCCGTTTCCAGCTGAGCGAGGCGTTCCAGTCGTCACGAATGTCGTGATCATCGAAGATCATCGCCGTGGGCACGGTCGACAATAGCCAGCGGTTCGCGGGATCGGACCAGGCCAGCGAGTACAGGTGGGCGTACTCCTCGAAATCGGCCAGCTCCGAGCCGGGGCCCTCGCTGATCTCCCGCCGGGACCGAATGAACACCTGCATGGCCTCACTGGTCACGTCGGCGTAGACCTGGTCGCCGAGGAACAGGATCAGGTCGGGGCGAGCGGCGCTGTCTTCTGCCGCCGCGCGCACCGCCTGTGCGCGCAGGGCGTCGACCCCGTGGGTACGGTTGCCGAGCTTGTCGTGCGGAATGCTCGTGCGGCACGACCCGAAGGCCAGCCGCAACGCACGCTCGGGGCCGAGCGTGGCGATGACGGATGCCGGAAACGCCGAGTCCTCAAGCGGCCAGACCCGGGCGCCATCGATGTCGACCGTGTATGGCGTCACCGAGTCCGGGTGCAGGCCCTCCGCCTGCACGAGGGCGTAATGCCGCCCGTGCACGCCGAACGTGCGCGCCGCGAACGATTGGTCGCCGACGTGCACGACCACCGCCGCGGCGTCCCGGGTTTCAAACCACAGGCTGGCCGACACCTCGTCGACGTAGCGCAACAAGGGGCCGAGCACCAGAGCGGAGGGGGTCATGGCATAGTTCTACCGTGTGACGGGCGCGGCGGCTAGCGACGGGCGAGAATTGCCAGCATCTGCTGCGGCACAGCTGCGGCACAGCTGCGGCACAGGCAGCGCACGTGCCTCACTGAAGCCATGAAAATGCACAACACCCGGGTTTTCTTCAACGACGACGGTTTCGGGGCCGTCTACACCCCCGACTTGTACGCGCTCGGTGTCGATATTGTCGCGGCGTACTTCACCCGGCGGCGCTGGTGCCACCGCCGCGTTGAGGCCCTGTACCTGCTCCGATCCAACTCAGAGGGTCCGATCCAACTCAGAGGGTCCGATCCAACTCAGTGGGTCCGATCCGGCTCAGCGGGTTCGACCCGACTCAGAGGGTTGAACGCACCACCGTGGCATAGGCGGCGTAACCCGCAACGGTGGGGTGGAATGCGCCGATTCCCGTGTCGCTGATCCACGGGTCGGCATCATTGATGCCGTGCCCGGCGAAGGCACCCGTCACGTCGACGAAATCGATGTTCGCCTCCGGACGTTGCACCTGGGCTTGTGTAACCGCGCCGCGAATGGTGAGGTTCAGTGCCGCGGTCGCCGCGTTCAGCTGCGTGACCAGCGGGTCGCTCGAGGGCGCATAGAGGTACGGGTAACCGGTGACAACGGTGCGGGCGTTCGGGGCGGCCGCCGCAATCTGAGCGTAGACGGCATTGAGCCGGTCTCCGAGCGCGCCCGACCCGAGCAGGTCGGCCGCGGCGTCAATATCGGCCTGGCAGCCGCCGCCCGACGGCTGCAGGCAGGCGTCGACGACGGACATGAAGTCGAGGTCATTCCCGCCCACGGTGAGCGTCACCAGCGTGGTCGCCGCGCTCACCCCGGCGAGCTGCTCACCCACGTCGGCCGTGACCGCGCCGCTGCAGGTGGCGTCGGCCGTGAGGTCGATTCCCGGCACCGCACCGAGCATCTGCGGATACGACTCGGTGCCGCGCTGGCAGGCCCCCGCGGAGTCGCCGCCGCCCAGGCCCGCAGCGAAAGAATCACCGAGTGCCACATACGATAGCGCGGCCGCGGCGTTCCCAGCCTCGGCACCTGATTGGTCCGGTTCGGCGCCGCGCGGTGTCGGCTCCGACACGGTGGCAGCAACATCGGCGACGGAGAGGGCAGCCACGGCGCCGATCACCGATACGCCGGTCAGCAGCAGGACCGACCCGATCGCCACTCCCACCCAGAAACGTGTGCGGCGCCGGGGCCGCCGAAGATCGCCGTGGTGCCTCATGCTGTGTTGACGTCCATGGCACCAGTGAAGCAGCGCCGGCTGAGCGTCGCGCGGGCAGCCGCGCAGGGCGTCAGATGGATTTCAGGCCCTCAGATGAAGACCGACAGGATCGTGCGCAGCAGCACGATGGCCACGGCGAGGCTCGCCAGCACCACCGCGACGACGGTGAGGCCACGTCCGCGGGCTCCGGCCGGAATCACCCGGTAGGCCTTCATCGTGTACGCCAACCCGATCACGGCGATGATCAGCGAGGGCAACGGGAACACGATCGCCAGCACGAAACCGGCCAGGCACAGCCAGAACCCGGGCACCCGGCCGGGCGTTTTGGACCAGTCTGATTGCGGGGCAGCCATGTTGATGAGGTTATTACCATTCATGTTCGCTCGGGGATCGTTCACGGTGGGGCTCCTCAGGTCTGCGCTGCACCGGGCAGCGTTGTCAGGGTGATCCCAGTCTCACACGTCTGCGACAGCGCGCGATCACCGCCCGATGGACGGTTCCCGGTCGTAGGTCAGAAAACGGTAACGGATGCCGCTGGCCGACACGAGCCACTCCGTCGCCTCCACCCGTTCCCACTGATTGTCGACCGTTGGTGCCACGGTGTCGCCGGCAACCTCCAGATCGATTTCGGTCACTTCGAGGCGGTCGGCGAGGGGCAGAAATGTGCGGTAGATCTCACCACCGCCAATGATCCAGAGCGGGGCTGCTCCGGCGACAGCCAGCGCGGCCTGCGGGGTCGAGGCGACCTCGGCGCCGGAAGCCGTCCACCCGGCGGAGCGGGTGATCACGATGTTGCGCCGCCCGGGCAGCGGGCGAAACCGTTCCGGCAGGGAATCCCAGGTGCGCCGCCCCATCAGCACGGCCGCGCCGGCGGTGAGCTGCTTGAACCGGGCCTGGTCTTCGGGTAGCCGCCACGGGATGGTGTCGGCATCGCCGATGACCCCGCCGCGAGCCTGAGCCCAGATCATCGCGACCGCGGGCTGCGCCTCAGACGGCAACGGGTGCCTTGATGGCCGGGTGGTGCTCGTAACCGACGATCTCGAAGTCGCCGAACTCATAGTCGAACAGGCTCGGCCGTTCGGCCACGTTCAGCGTGGGCAGCGGGAACGGCTTGCGGGAGAGCTGCTCGGTCACCTGGTCCCGGTGGTTGTCGTAGATGTGGCAATCGCCGCCGGTCCAAATGAAGTCGCCGACCTCAAGACCCACCTGCGCGGCCACGAGGTGGGTGAGCAGCGCGTAACTGGCGATGTTGAACGGCACGCCCAGGAACAGGTCGGCGCTGCGCTGGTAGAGCTGGCAGGACAGTTTGCCGTCGGCCACGTAGAACTGGAACAGGGCGTGGCACGGCGCCAATGCCATCTCGGGAATATCCGCAACATTCCATGCCGAAACGAGCATTCGCCGGGAGTCCGGGTCGCTGCGCAGGGTGTCGAGCACCTGCGCGATCTGGTCGATGTGCTCACCCGACGGGGTCGGCCAGGATCGCCACTGCACTCCGTAGACCGGACCGAGCTCGCCCTCGGCGTCGGCCCATTCATTCCAGATCGAGACGCCGTTCTCCCGCAGCCACCCCACATTGCTCTCGCCGCGCAGAAACCAGAGCAGCTCGTAGGCGATGGATTTGAAGTGCACCCGTTTCGTGGTGATCAGCGGAAACCCCGCGCTGAGGTCGAAGCGCAGCTGGGCGCCGAAGACGCTCGTGGTACCCGTTCCGGTGCGGTCGGCCTTCGCGGTTCCGGTGGCGAGCACGTGCTTCAGGAGGTCTTCGTATGGCGTGGCATTGCGAGTGGGCATGGTGTCAATCTTAAGTGCCGGGCCGGCTGGGAGCGACTTCGCCACGGTGAGGAAGCCCCCTGCTGGCCTAGTCGGTGTCGGCGGATGCTCCGGGTGCCGACCGGGCGGTGAAGCGCTGCTTCCAGTCGTCCCACCGCCAGGTGGCGAGAAACTGCTCTGCGGCGTGGTGCCCGTTGCTGAACAGGGTGTCTTTACCGTGCTGCGTGAGCGAAAAATCGGTGGCGGCGAAACCGGTCGTATCGACCCAGGTGGTGCGAGCCGTGGCCGAGGGATCGCTGATGTGCAGTCGATCGTGCGCGCTCTGCATGGTCTGGAACACCGATTTGGCCAGCTCCAGCGCGTTCCGGTTCGGTTGCCACGGGCCGTTGGTGCCGGTTTTCGCCGAGAGCTTCACACCGAGGGTCGGCCAGCGTGCGTGGTCGCCATCGGTGCGGTCGAACACGTCGATCGGGTAATTGGACAGCAACCCGCCGTCGGCACAGAGAATGCGGGTTTCCACGATCGACGGGCCGGCCATGATCGGGAACGGCCGGAAGAAGAACGGAATCGACGCCGACGCGCGCACCGCATCGGCTACCAGCTGGGTGTCCGGGTTCAGCCCGAGCTGGCTGCGGTAATCCCACGGCAGGCGCAGCATCTGTCCGCGCGACACGTCGGAGACGACCACGACGAGGCGGTAGCGCTGGTTCTCGGGAAGGGAACTGTCGGCATCCGCTTCTTTGAGATCGGCCCAGGTGTGCACGCCCTGCTCGGCCAGCGTCTGCAGCAGCCAGCGGTACAGGTAGTCGCCGCGGTACATGCCGCGCTGGAAGATCAGCCCGAGGCCGGCGCCCAGCCGCGGCGTGAACCGGTAGACCGCGCTCAGGTCACGGAAGCGGCCGAAATCGAGGGTGTCCATGGTGTGGCGCAGACGCTCTGGATCCATGCCGCTGGCCAGCAGCGCGGCTACGATCGCGCCGGCAGAGGTGCCGGCCAGCCGGCGAAAACGGTAGCCGTTATCGCCTGCCATCAGGGCCGTGACCGCCCCGACCAGCCCCGCCCCTTTCACGCCCCCGCCTTCCAAAACCAGATCCGCGTCACGCATCACGCTCACACTTTCGTTCGGCGCGACCGGCGCGCCCTCATCGGTGCTGAAATCGGTACTGAATTCGGTGCTGCATTCCTGCCCATATTTTACTCCGGAACGCCCGTGACGTCAGGGGCCGGGCGCATCCATTAACCTTGGGGAGGGCGGGCGTCATCGGGGGCGGAGAGGAACCATCAGTGAGTGACATTGCGGGCGAATTGGCGCGGGTACGCGAAGCCTTCGACAAGCCGACCCTGCGACTGCTGGACCGCAAGTGGGCGCCGTTCGTG
>JBBQYN010000168.1:0-5811 GCA_038208655.1 Actinomycetales bacterium | reverse complement strand
GTCGGGCGCCATCCATTGCCGGCTGGATGAGCTGCTGGCCGAGCGCGGCCTGACCCTCACCCGGCTCAGCGAGCTGGTCGGGGTGAGCGTGGTGAACCTGTCGGTTCTCAAGAACGACCGGGCCCGGGCCATCCGCTTCTCAACACTGCAGGCGATCTGTGAGGCGCTGCACTGTGACGTGGGTGACCTGCTCGTGCATACTGCCGACTGAATGCCGGCCGGACCGCAGGTTACGCCGCCGACGACTCGGTGCCAGACTGTCGCCCTCGGCCCGCATGGACGCAAGCGGTGACGCAAGCGGTGACGCACGCGGCGGCGGGCCTCCAGCGCAAATCGAGAAGGCATCGCCCGGGAACAGAGAGTGACCCATGGCTACAGGAGACGCCCCGGTAATGGACACGCTGGCGGAGATCAATGCGGTCTCGCTGGCGCGCACGGAATTGGACGCTCGGTCCCTGATGCTGGTGCGGATCGCGGCGCTCGTCGCCGTGGACGCCCCGACGGCGTCGTACCTGCTGCACATCGGACCGACCGCCGAGATGGGGTTGAGCGTGTCCGACGTGGAGGACGTTCTCGTCACCGTGTCGCCGATCGTCGGCACGCCCCGGGCCCTGACGGCCGCGGGACGCATCACGGAGTCACTCGATCTCGCCGTTCGGCTCCGGTCGACCGACACCGAGTGGAGCGCAGTTTCGTCGCCGGGGTTCCAGACGCCGCGGCGGCGCCCGTGACGGCCTGCCATAGCCGTTCGGGGGTGCTGTCAAAGTCACGATTCACCATAATCTTGAATTCTGTGCCTATGTCGGCCTCCTCTGTGCGGTAGCGGATGCTGCGCCGGCGTCGGCGCTCCCGACACTGTAACCACCCCCTCCGTCAGTGGCCCGGCGGCGTTCGCCACCCGCGTTGACCTGTGGGCGCTACTGGGCGACATCGGCGGCCTCGGCGCGACCCTGCCGGGCGCCGGCATCAGCGACCTGCAGGCCATGCTGATGGAACTGGTGTTGACCGTGGGTCTGGTCAGCACGATTCTCGGTACCGCGTCAGGAGCGCAGAACGTGGGCCTGTTCGGCTCGATCGGCGTGGGCGGTACATCATTTTGGCCGGTTTGTGGTCGAGCCCGATCAGCGGTGCATCGATGAATCCGGCGCGGTCGTTCGGCCCTGACCTCGTGCGGCTGGACTTCTCGCACTACTGGCCCTACCTTGTGGGTCCGCTGCTGGGCGCGCTGATCGCCGTGAGCATCGCCCAGATGCTGCGCGGGCCCGGCGGCGGCTCCAGCGGATCTACGGCAGCGCAGGGCACCCTCGACCCGGTGATCACCACACACAAGCCCCCGGAAGCTCAGTAGCAGGGCGGCCACCCCCCGAGCCGACCCGTTTCGCCCCTTTTTCAGCGTTTTTGGGGGCGAAACGTGTCGTCTCGCGGTGATTGTGGGAGGCCGCACAGGAATAGCGTGTCTGCATGACATCGCACACGCCCCAGCCCGACAAGCACTCCCCCTACCGGCTCGCGTTCGCCACCCAAATGGTGCACGCCGGCAATGAGATCGACGCCGGGTCGGGGGCGTTACGCACCCCGGTCGTGATGGCCAACTCCTACGCGTTGCCGGAGGACCCGTCACTGTTGAGCTGGTCCGGCGCCGGGCCGGGGCTGTACACACGCAACACCGGCACCAACCAGCTGGGCCTGCAACGGAAACTAGCGGTGCTGGAGCACGGCGACGACGCCGTGGCCCTAGCCAGCGGGGTCGCCGCGCTGCACGCGGTGTTCTTCACCCTGCTGAAAACGGGCGACCACGTCGTGGTCGCCGACGTGTCCTACGAGGCCATCCACCGGCTCTTCGGGGAGCTCTTTCCGCAGAAATACGGCATCACGGCGACCTTCGTCGACACCAGCGATCTGGCGGCGGTTCGGGAGGCAGTGCGCCCCGAAACCCGGCTGGTGCACGTCGAGACCGTGGCCAACCCCACGACACGCGTGGCCGACATCGCCGCCCTGGCCGAGATCGCGCACGCCGCCGGAGCGTTGCTCAGCGTGGACAACACCTTCACTCCCCCGCCGCTGATTCGTCCCCTCGACCTCGGCGCGGACCTCGTTGTGCACTCGCTGACCAAATACATCAACGGTCACGGCGACGCGATGGGCGGGGCTGTCATCGGCAGTGCCGCGCTGATCCGCCGCATTAAAGTGGATGCGATGGTCGACGTGGGCGGAGTGATCAGCCCGTTCAATGCGTGGTTGATCATGCGTGGCTCGGTCACGCTGCCGTTGCGACTGGCACAGCACTGCGCATCCGCTCAGATCATCGCGCAGGCGCTCGAGGCCGACCCACGCATCGCCTACGTGGCGTACCCAGGGCTGGAATCGCATGCCCAGCATGATCTGGCGGCCCGCCAGCTCACCGGCGGCTTCGGTGGCATGATGGCCTTCGCCGTGGACGGCGACACCGCCACCCAAAACGCGTTCGTGGGCCGACTGCGGGTGATCACCTCAGCCGTGTCGCTGGGGCACGACGAAACCCTGATCGTGCACGTGGACGGTTCCGGACCGCGCGTGGCCGCATACCCGCCCAAGTTCGCCCGATTCGGTCACCTGCGCCTATCGGTGGGACTCGAAGACGTGCAGGATCTGCTCGGCGACCTGTCTGCCGCGCTGGATGCGACGTTCCCCGAAAGCTAGCGCAGGGCTCAAACTGCCCCCGCGAGACGACGCGTTTCGCCCCTTTTCCTGCGTTTTTAGGGGCGAAACGTGTCGTCTCGCGGGAGAGGAGGCGGGGCGCTAGGCGGCGGCGAGCTCGAGCTGCGTTGCTGCGCCGACCTGGCGCTGCAGCGCGGCCAGCAACAACGACAGCTGGTCCACGGGCGAGTCGGGGGCTTCCGGATGCCACTGCACGCCGGTGATCGGCGCGGTGCGGTGCTCGAGGGCTTCGACCAGGCCGTCGGGAGCGAACGCGGCCACCACCAGGCCCTCGCCGAGTCGGGCGACGATCTGGTGGTGGGCGCTCTGCACGCTGATCTCGGTGCCGCCCAGACTGTCGGCCAGGAGGCTCTGCGGCGTGAGGGTGACCGCGTGGGTCGACAGAATCTCATCGATGGGCACGCCGACGTTCTTGTGGATGCCGTCGTCGATGTGCTGTTCCAGGCTGCCGCCGAGAGCCACGTTGATGATCTGCAGTCCGCGGCAGACGCCCAGCAGCGGGGTGCCCCGTTCGGCGGCGCGCTGCACGAGCGCGATCTGCCCGGCGTCGGCCGACGCGAAGTGCGCCGTTTCGCCCTCGTAGCCCGACTCGGCACCGTAGAAGCGCGGTGTGATGTCTTCGCCGCCGAGAATCACGATGGCGTCGATGTTCTCGGTGATGCCAAGGAGCTCGGCGGGGGTGGTGTCGGCGGCGGCGATGCGGGTGACCTGCCAGCCGGCGAGCGCGGCCTCACGAACGACACGGGAGTTGAGCACCTGAACCTTGGCGTGGTACTCGGGACGGTCCGGGCGGTGCGCCGTCACCTCGACAACCGCGAGCCGGGGCCCGTCGGCGGGCGTCGCAGTCTCGGCGGCGATCAACGCCGGAAGAACCGTGGCGATCGACCGGGAAACCATGGAAGCTGTGCCTGTTGTCATGTGATCTCCGCCCGGTTTCTCTCGTTGTCGATGTGTGCGCCGCGTCTGACGCTGTCTCTATTCTGAACACCAGAAACGGATGCCGCGACCCCGGCCGTAACACGCGGTCACGCAGGAGGCGGCATGATTTCCTAGACGCATCAGCGGCTGCGCTCTAAACTCACCATCGAATGCTGCAGGCGCGCCTGCACGGGAGGAGTCAGCGCAATGCGAACACGGTCTTCCACCACCACCGAACGTGTGCTGGCTGTCCGCGCGGCCGTCCGCGCTGTGTTGTTCGCCGGGGTGGCCGCCGGGCTCGGATTGGTCGTCGCTCTGGCCGGGGTGCCGGCGCCGGCCGCAGCCACCGCGCCGGTGGATTTCGGTGACAGCCACATCGTCGACACCGGACAGGTGCTGGGAGGCCGCACCGCGGAGGTGACGCAGGCCGTCAACTCACTCTACGACGGCACGGGCGTTGACCTCTTCGTGGCCTACGTGCCCAGTTTCACCGGGGTGCAGTCCCGCTCCGACTGGGCGGACCAGACCGCGGCGCAGAACGGGCTCGGGACCAACGATATTCTGCTGGCCGTGGCCACGAACGACCGCCAATACCAGATCTCGGCGCCGCTGGACATTCCCTTGAGCGACGCGCAACTCACCGACGTGGAAACCATCGCCATCGAGCCGGCGCTGCGGGTGAACGACTGGGCGGGAGCCGGGATCGGCGCCGCGACCGGTTTCGAGGCCGCCCTGCGCGGCAACACCGTCGAAGCTTCCCCCGTCACCCCGGGCGCCCCGACCAGTGCGACCACGGGAAATTCGGGCGGCACCGAGTGGGTGATCCTGGCGCTGCTGGCCGCGGTGGTGGTGGCGACCGTGTGGCTGCTCGTACGTCGCGCCCGACGACGACGGGCCGAACGCGACCTGGGCCTGGCGGGCACCTCTGCAGGCGCGCGCGCCGGAACCGCGGGGACCACACTGCCGACGGCCGAGCTGAAGGCCCGCGCCGGTACCGCGCTGGTGGACACCGACGACGCCGTCGCCACCAGCGAAGAAGAACTCGGCTTCGCCACCGCCCAGTTCGGCTCCGCCGCCACGAGGCCGTTCCAGGAGGCCCTGAACGATGCGCGGGTGCAGTTGCGCCGTGCATTCACCCTGCAGCAGAAACTCGATGACGCCGAGCCCGACTCCGAAAACCAGCGCCGGGCCTGGTATGTGGAGATCGAGTCGCTTTGCAGCGCGGCCAACACGGCCCTCGACGAGCAGGCCGACGACTTTGATGAGCTGCGCCAGCTGGAGGCGCGCGCTCCCGAAGCCGCCGCATCCGTTCAGTCCGAACTGGGCGCGCTCTCCCAGAGGTTGCCTGAAGCCGAAGCCGCCTTGGCGGACCTGACCCAGCGCTACAGTGCGGGCGCCGTGCAGCCGGTCGCGGACAATGTGGCGCAGGCCCGTGACCGTATCGCCTTCGCCGCCGGTGCCCTCGCCGAAGCGCAGGCACTTCTCGGCGAGGGCAGCGCCGACGCGATCAGGGGTGCCGCGGACGCAGCCGATCCCGAGCGCGCATCCGACGCCCCGCCCGGCGGCCCCGATCGGGGCGCGGCGGCGATGGGCATTCGCGCGGCCGAAGAGGCCCTGGACCAGGGCGCCCTGCTGCTGGACGCCATCCACCGGCGGGCCACGGAGCTGAACCGGGCAGCGGCGAGCCTGGTGGCGGCGAGCCCGAACCTCGATTCCGATCTGCAGAGCGCGCGCGGGCTGGACCCCGACTCCGCACCGGCCCTGGCCACGGCCGCCCTGCCCGGCGCGATTTCGCTCACCGAACAGGTGCTCGGCGAGGTCGACGCCGCCCGGTCGACGCCCGCCGACCCGATCGCCCTCCTCAGACGGGTGGAACAGGCCAACACCAAAATGGATGCCGCGCTGCAGGGAGTGCGGGACGCCGCGGCCCAGGCGGTGCGGGCGCACGCAGCCCTGGCGCAGACGCTGCTGGCCGCCCGCAGCCAGGTGTCGGCGGCGGGCGATTTCATCACGGCCCGCCGCGGCGCGATCGGTGCTCCCCCGCGCACCCGGCTGGCCGAAGCCGCCCGGTGCCTGGCCGCCGCCGAAGCGGCGGAAGCCGCCGACCCGGCCGCGGCGCTGCGGCAGGCGCAACGGTCGTACTCCCTCGCCGCCGAGTCGCTGCGGCTGGCCCGCGACGACGTGGCCGGCTTTGAG